>CAMJHU010000176.1 GCA_946405565.1 uncultured Clostridia bacterium | reverse complement strand
GATGAGCAGTCGGGACAGATCGGGCGTATAGGTGGGCGTGCCGATCTGATCGCTGACCACACGCACCGTATCGTGCGTCTTGCCCACGCGGATCATGGTTTTGACAAAATTGTTGCCGTTCAGTCCGAACACCCACGCGATGCGCACAATAAAATACTTTTCCAATTGCTCCGAAACCGCCCGTTCGCCGCCCAGCTTGCTTTTGCCATACACATTGAGCGGCGCGTAATCCCGGCAGTCAGGCTTCCACGGTTCCGTACCCTCGCCGTTGAACACATAGTCCGTGCTGATGTAGATCATCTTACAACCGAGCGCGGCACACGCCTTGGCAAGATACCCTGTACCGCGTTCATTGATATCCAATACTTTTTGAATATTTTCCGCGTCCTCCGCCGCGTCCACCGCGGTCCATGCCGCGCAATGAACCACCACGTCCGGCGCTTCCTCATTGAGTACCTTCCGCACGGCTTCCGGGTCAGTGATATCCAGAGAAACATACGGCGCGACTGTCACCGGCGAACCGTCCGCGACGCCGGCATAGGCGGGTTGAATGTCCGAACCGGTGCCTTCATAACCGCGGCGCAGCAGTTCGTTCATCACGTCATGCCCCAGCTGCCCGCACACGCCCGTCACAAAAAATTTCATACGACGTCTCCATTATCATTCTATATTCAAGCGCGCAGCGCTTCCTTCACTCTTCACTATTCACTCTTCACTACGTCCCTGTTGCCGTACATCTTCTCATAATAATGCTGATACTCGCCCGAAATGATTTCCTCCCACCAGTCGCGATGGTTCAGATACCATTCGATGGTCTTCGCCAGACCGTCCTCAAACTTGGTTTCGGGAAGCCAGCCCAGTTCGTTGTGAATCTTGGTGGGGTCGATGGCGTAACGCATATCGTGACCCTTGCGGTCGGTGACATAGGTGATGAGACTTTCGGGCTTGCCGAGCGCCTGACAGATCAGCTTCACAATGTCGATGTTGCGCTTCTCGTTGTGACCGCCGACGTTATACACCTCGCCCACACGTCCCTTGTGGATAATCAGATCAATTGCCTTGCAATGATCCTCCACATAGAGCCAGTCACGCACATTCAGTCCCTCACCGTAAACCGGCAGCGGCTTGTCATTAAGCGCGTTGGCAATCATGAGCGGAATGAGCTTCTCCGGGAAGTGATAGGGACCGTAGTTATTGGAACACCGGCTGATGCTGACCGGCAGTCCGTAGGTGCGATAATACGCCAAAACCAGCAAATCGGCGCCCGCTTTGGAACTGCTGTACGGACTGCTGGTGTGCAGAGGCGTTTCTTCGGTAAAGAAAAGATCGGGACGGTCGAGCGGCAGATCACCGTACACCTCGTCGGTGGAAACCTGATGATAACGCTCAATGCCGTACCGGTTGCAGGCGTCCAGCAGTACGCCGGTGCCGATCACATTGGTTTGCAGGAAAATCCCCGGATTCTCAATGGAACGGTCCACATGGCTTTCCGCCGCGAAATTCACTACCATGTCAGGCTTTTCCTCTTCAAACAGACGGTAAACCGCCTCACGGTCACAGATATCCGCCTTGACAAAACGGAACTGCGGGTGATTCATCACCGGAGCGAGGGTGGAAAGATTGCCCGCATAGGTCAGCTTGTCCAGACAGACAATGCGATCCTCCGGATGCGCCTTGAGCATATGAAACACAAAATTACTGCCGATAAATCCGGCGCCGCCGGTGACAATGATGGTTTTACCCATATACAAAACCTTCCTCACTGATTCTTAAAATCCATAATGCCCCTGTGGACGATATCCAGATACTTGCTGTCAAGCACATCCTTCAGATATTGACCGTACTGGTTCTTTTTAAGCTGTTCATAAACCGCCATGACATCTTCGCGGGTAATCCAGCCATTGAGATACGCGATTTCTTCCAGACAGGCAATTTTACGGTGCTGGTGGGTCTCCATCGTCTTGACGAAGTTGCCCGCGTCCACCAGCGATTCGTGCGTACCGGTGTCCAACCAGGTAAAGCCCTGACCGAGCAGCTGCACATTCAGCTTTCCGTTTTCAAGGTAGATGCGGTTCAGGTCGGTAATCTCCAGTTCGCCTCTCGGGGAAGGCTTGAGCGCACGGGCATATTCCACCACGCGGTTATCGTAAAAATACAATCCCGTCACACAGTAATTGCTCTTGGGATGAGCCGGTTTTTCTTCAATGGAAACCGCCTTGCCCGTTTCGTCGAATTCCACAATGCCAAACCGCTCCGGGTCGTCCACATAATAACCGAACACCGTCGCGCCTCTGCCTTCTTCGGCATTCTGCACCGCCGCCTTCAGACGCTTGGTCAGACCGTGTCCGTAAAAAATATTGTCGCCCAGTACCATCGCCACGGTATCGTCGCCGATAAAATCCGCGCCGATCAGAAATGCCTGTGCCAGCCCGTCGGGAGAGGGCTGCACCGCGTAACGCAGGGAAATGCCGAACTGATGCCCGTCCCCGAGCAATTCCTCAAACCGCGGCGTATCCTGCGGGGTGGAAATAATCAATATATCCCGGATACCAGCATTCATCAGCACCGACATCGGATAATAAATCATGGGTTTGTCATAAATCGGAAGAAGCTGCTTGGAGGTTACTTTGGTCAGCGGGTAAAGCCGTGTACCCGAGCCGCCCGCCAAAATAATTCCTTTCATGGTGTCATCCCTTTCACAATGGTATCGGTCAGAAAAAGGGTAAAAACGATAGTATCAAACCCTTTTGGATACAATCAAGTCCTTATTACATCTTACCACAGCTAATCCGAAAAATCAACAATATCCGATTTGAATTTCAAACCCTGTCCCCAAATTCTACATAAGGCACAATTCTTAAAGGGTAAATTGGAATTTATCATTATTGTTTCCCACCTTTTCCCGATTACCACGTCACAGTGTCGATGGCATATTTCCAATCTGACGCAGCTGCAACCAACACGCAAAAAAATAACTGTTGCGCAGAAATATAAGCAATTATTTCGCATAACAGTTATTGTATTCAACACGGATGTTTCATTGCTTTTCAAAAAGCAAAATAACAAATCACTTTTTCTCCACTTTCAACACCACCCAGTCGTAGTCCCGGATACTGTATGGGGTGGAGCAGAAGGGGCAGTGTTTCTCCTTTGTCGCGTCAAAGCTGCCGCCGCAGTGACAGCACTGTATCGCCTTGACGCTAAAGCCGTAATCCTCCGGCGCGGACGCGCTTCTGCATACAGTCATACGGAATGTCTGGTTGCCGCGAGAAATCTGTCCGCCCTTGCAGGAGACGACGTCCATGTTCAGATCAAGGTCGATATAGAGACAGCCGTTTTTCTCGGCACATTTTCTCACATTGACGTCGCCGTTGTAACTCATGTCAATAATATCGGAAAAACTGTCCCCGATGGGCTTTCCGCCGTACAGCGCGCAATTATCCATATCCCCGTAATGGGTATAGACAAGGATATGCAGCATGGCAAGCAGCTTGCCGATGAAGCGGTCGCTCGAAAAATCCGGCGAATAGCGGCGCATGAAATCCGGCAGACGTCGCTTTGCCGTGCCGTATCTGATGATGGTGGGTACGGAGGCAATGGCGCGAACCATCACTTCAAAGAAAATGGAAAATACACCTATGATATATCCCAGAAAAGCGCCGCCGACCGCCGCGATTGCCGCATAAAACAGCCAGCCGATCACCGACAGAAATCCGCCGGAAGCCAAACCCGCCAATATGTCCTTACCGTTATACATCAGACCAAACGCCGCCATCGCGATTGCGCCGGCAATGGCAAACGGCTTGAGCCTCTTGAGGAGATGCTGCGGCGCGAGCAGCGTATAGTAATTGACAACCTTGGGGTAAAGGTCGTCTGCCAGAAACCGCGTGCCGCAGAAAGGACAGCCTTCAGTGAGATTGCCGAGTGTGGTTGCGCCACCGCAGTTGGGGCAGGAATAGGGCGCGTCCGGCTGCTGTCCTCTGAGCCAGACCAGATTGGAATAGAAGATTTCCTTTCTGATGAAAGATTTTTTCACGTTTCCGCTGACGGAGAACTCTCTCTTTGTATTCACATAGATAAAAGGCAGCCGCGTGACATATCGGGCGTCATGATCCATTTTCCACGAGACGCCCGATACCGGCGGATCATCAGGCGTATGGGTCGCTTGAAACGTAATGCCCTTTGCCTGAAGCCGCTTTCGCTGAAGCATACGGGCATATGTTAAGTCGGCGGCGAACAGCTTCGGCGCGTTCTCCGAATCAACAGAGGAAGCATTGAGCTGCGTGATGAATGTCTGATTCATCTTCTTTGCCAGTTCGTCCATTGCGTCCGGCTGTGGGATTTGGAAGAATGCCATGATTCAAGCCTCCTGTTTTCCTTCGAGGAATGCCGTCGCGTTTTGCACGGTGCGAAGCAGGTAGGGATCCAATCGTTCCGCCACGCGTCCCGCAATATCATCCGGAATGGGATAGATCACTTCCGCCATACTGCCCGCCATAGCCGCCAGTGTATCACTGTCGCCGCCGATGGAAATCGCCTCCGCGACGACATCTACAAACGAATTTCCGGTCAGAAACGCTACAATCGCCTGCGGCACCGAGCCTTGGCAGGAAACGTCGAAGGTATAGCTTTCCCGGATATCGTCCAGCGTAAAGCCGAGATCGTAATATTGTGAGGCATAGCGCCGGACGTCGTCCTTGTTACCACCGTTACGGAGGGTAAAAATACTGCCTGCCACGGCTTTGGCACCCTTGATGCCCTCGGGGTGATTGTGCGTCACCGCCGCCGAATACGTCGCCAGCGCTTCCGCTTCTTCCAGCGAACGCGCTGCCCAGCCCGCAAAGGAAACACGCATCGCCGAGCCGTTGCCCCAGCTGTTATAAGGCTCTGTATCCTCCGAAATCAGCCACCGGCAGAAGGAAGCGCCGTAACCGGCACGGGGGAACCGGCGACCATACGTCTTGAAAGACGTCACGATTTCCCGCATGAGCAGCCGTCCGCCTTCCTCCCGCCCGGAGAGATACCAATCGTCAGGAAGCCGGGAAAGCGCCCGCATGATGCCGTCCGCCACGGCGCAGGTCATCACCGAATCATCCGTAAACCGTGCTTTGCCCTGCGCCATTGTATCAGCCGCAGGCTTATACTTGATATTGTGCCACTCATACACCGAACCGATCGTATCCCCCGCAATGGCGCCCAGCATTTTATCCGGGTATGTTTTCATGGATGCCAAGAATTTCACTACCTCTCCAGATAATTTTTGATAAAAACAAAAAAAGCCGATTACGAAACAATCGACTTCCATTTCAAC
>CAMJHU010000175.1 GCA_946405565.1 uncultured Clostridia bacterium | reverse complement strand
AATGAACATCGCACCATTGTCACTGTAATACTTCGCCCAACCTCTTGAACCACTTGTCACTATGGATGTCATTTCTCTGACAGTTGTTTTTTCAGCAAATCCATCAAACGCCTCTTTGAGAACAGCCTGTCTGTAAACTTCCAACTGCTGTCTGGTCTTTTGCAAGGTTTCCACGGCACTGTCAAGCTCTGAGAAAAGCTCCTCTATGCGGGTCACTATGCGCTGCTGTTCTTCGATGGGTGGAACTGGCACAGGAATACTTTTCATCTGTCCTTGTGTAAGTTTCAATCGAGTAGTACCGCAAACATATCCTTTATAGTCGAAACAATTTAAATAATAGCATAGAAATCTGTTATCGGTCTTGGATTGTAAAATATGAGCATGGTTATTTACCCATGATTTTCCGGAGATTAAATAGGCTTTTTGAGCAAACGTATTCAAAAAAGGAGCACCATCTTCGCCTAATAAAACATACTCTCCATCTATAAGATAATCATCAATATATCCCACCTGTCCTGTAGCACCATAGTAAGGAAATAAATCTGCCAGCTTCTTTCCTTCTATACGTTTTGTACGTTCCTTTGTATTGACAGGTTTTCGATTGGAATCACAAATAACACACGCTTCAGACAACGGATAATATTGCCAACCGGAATTTTTTATCATTGATTATCTATACTCCTTTTACGCCACCAATTCAATATTCATCTCTTGTAAAATACTTGCATATTCGTCACCGAACACCTCATAAAATCTGCCCAAGCCGCCTTTGCGGTCGAAGGGGCTGAGATCAAGGTCGTCGGGCTGTATGCTGAGGGAAACGGCGATCTGGTCTTTGATCAGACGCAGCCACTCCATCTGTTCCTCGCTGAAATGCACCGCGCCCGCGTTCTTGCGCAGCGTCCACTGCATGAAATTGTAATTCACCCTGTCGGAGAACGCTTCCAGCTTGTCGCTGAGTCCCATTTCATAGCGGATCATAGACACCAAGTCTGTCAACTGCGCCACCGTTCCGCGCCGGATGTGTTCATTCCGGAAGGCATAACAGTCCCAAAGGCGTTCCACTGTCAGCATTCTCCGTTTCATTTTTTCGTACAGTTCCTTGAGCTGGCGTATTGCCATCGGTCTGTCCTTGTACCGCTGGTCATAGATGATGCCCAGTGCCGTGATTTCGTCGCGGTTATCCTCGATAAAGTCATGGAAGGATTGCAGCGTTGCGTCCACATTATCCGCTTTCTGTGAAGCATAGCCGGAAAACAGCACCTTGTCGATATTCACGTTGTCGATGATCTGCTCGTGACTGCGCCTGACCTTCTCGATATATTCACGGACTTCCGGCTGATGGAACGGAGCAACCGCCTGCTTGATCAATTCGGTCTGCGCTTCGTTGAGCTTCTTTTCTTCCTCCGCTGTGGGTTCTCTGCCGTCGTCATCCAAGATCAATCCCGCACGGGCGGCAATCACGTCCAAATCAAAGGCGTCCAGCAGATTCTGCGCCACCTGAGAGGCGTTTTCTCCCACGGTTTCGGCAAAATCCTTGCGCTCGGCATTGCTCATCTGATGATTCAGCCGGATAATACGGTTTGCCAGAGAGGTGAGAGTGTCCTCGTCTTTCGAGCCGACCGACACCATCTTCATGAGTTCATTCAGGCTGACAGAGGGCTTTCTTTCGAGAGGACGTGTTTCGGTCTTTTTTGACGTGGTAACGCCTACCGCGTCCACTATGACAAATCGGCTCTTGTTCTCGGTGGCATCAGGCGACACCTGCTGCAAATCGTCCTTGCAAAGCGTGCGTGTGCCTCTGCCCTTCATCTGCTCAAAATAGCTCCTGCTGCGCACGTCGCGCATAAAGAGCAGACACTCTATCGCCTTCACATCGGTTCCCGTGGCAATCATGTCCACCGTCACAGCAATACGCAGTTTAAAGCCTGTACGGAATTCGCTCAGAACATCTTCCGGCTTTTCCGCAGAATAGGTAATCTTCTGACAGAATTCATTTCCTTCCCCAAATTCATCCCGCACAATATTGACAATATCGTCGGCATGGCTGTCGTTCTTGGCGAAAATCAGCGTTTTGGGAACGTATTTACGCCCCGGAAAAAGCGATGTAAACAATTGATCCTTAAATTCTCGGATTACCGCACGTATCTGGCTTGGATTGACGATATCCCTATCAAGCTGCGTGGGGACATAGTCCAAGTCATCGTCCAATTCCTTCCAACGGGTAGACCTTGTACTTCTGCTGCGACATTCTATCAATTGCTTCGTGATGTGAGCGCCGTTTTTGGTCACGTCGGTTTCGATCAGATATTCTTCCTCACCAACATTGACCCCATCGACAATCGCCTTGGTGCGGGTGTATTCGCTCACGATGTTCTCATGGAAAAAGGCAAGCGTGCGCTTTTCGGGCGTTGCCGTAAGTCCGATGAGGAATGCGTCGAAATATTCCAGCACCTGCTTCCACACGTTATAAATGGAGCGGTGACATTCGTCTATGATAATGCAGTCAAAAAATTCCGGCGGGTAGTTTTTGTTATAAACGACTTCTTTCGGCGACTTAGAAGCGGCGCTTTCCTGAAATTCCATCGGAATTTCCTCCGCCCTCTCGTCAAGCTCTTCCCCTTTGAGAATGGAATACATACGCTGAATGGTGCTGATGTAAATCTGCACGTCGGACGGCATTCTTGACGATTTCAGCCGGTACACGCCATAGATTTCAGAAAACGGTCTGTAATCATCATTGGGGCGGTAAGCACAAAATTCATCATACGCCTGTTTACCAAGGCTTTTGGTGTCCACAAGGAATAAGATGCGGTTCATCTTGCCGAATTTCAGCAGACGGTAAGCCGCCGTGATCGCGGTGAAGGTCTTTCCCGCGCCGGTCGCCATCTGGATCAACGCCCTCGGCTTATTGAGCGCAAAGGATTCCTCCAGATTGCGGATGGCATTGATCTGGCAGTCGCGGAAACCCCTCACATCCAACGGCGGGAAGGCTTTTAAATTGTTCCTGACGGTAGACTTCTGCCGCAGAAGCGTTTGCAGCGTTTCGGGGCGGTGGAAGGAGAACACCGTCCGCGAACGGAATTTGACGTCATTGTAATCCGTAAAACGGATGAGCTTGTCCGTCGCTTCATAAGCAAAACGGATGTGGTATTTGCCAGTGAGATATTTGAATGAGCTGTTGGCATAGCGCGCGGACTGCTTCTCGACCGCGGTGATATTCTCTCCCGCGTCGGAGCGTTTCGCTTCGATCACGCCAACAGGCGTTCCGTCCACAAACAGGGCATAATCCACTTCGCCGCTGCTCGTGGGAAATTCACGCACAGCCACGCCTAAAGCCGCCGTCAATTCAATATTTTTCATATCCTGAACAACCCAGCCTGACTGGATCAGTTTTTTGTCGATCACTTCACGAGCCTTTTCTTCCGGTGACATGGTGACTCCCTCCGCTTCGCGTATTGTACATTTTTACATTTACGACCGTTATTGATAATATTTTACATCACATTTCGGGCAAATACAATACGCAGTTTGTAAAAATGTGGGAAATTTTGGTGGAGTGGAGTAGGCGGAGGAGATTTTATTCTCCAATTCAGACGATCCATAGGATGCACAAAATTTGCGTCGCATTAAACAAAGAAAAGGGCAACTACTTCGTCTCGGAAGAATTCATTGATTTTCATTTAGAATTTGCTGATATATGTAATAGACAAAAATCACGATAAACTATTGACAAATTGTCCGCTATAGTCCATAATATAGTTAATTATTAGCAAAAAGGGAATGGTTGTCAATGTTTATTCCAATGCCAATGGCTCTCTTTATCAGAGATGCATTATCTGAAATGTGTGGTGGACTCCTCGAAACCTTAGTAAATAAAAAGTCAAACTTCTTTGGTGAAAAGTCATTATCTCTTTCAGAAGACGAACTAATGAAGAGAATGCGGAGTGAAATAGAAAAACAAGCGGCAATTAACAAAAACGAGTATTTGCAGAGTGATATTTCAAGATTGCTGAGTCAGCAAAACGAACTGCTTGCGGCTTTTCTCCAATATGTTAATGAAAGTCAGAATAAACTTTCCGTTACAAATGGAAATCATATATATCGTTTTGCGTTACCCGCCAGCAATAACACACGTAATTCTGTTGCATATCCTATTGAGTACGTTAATCCTGCCGATATAAGAATACCAATCGTATTGATACTTGAAAGATGTTCGCTGGATTCAAATTGTCTGGATTACAACACTATCGCAACCTTGTTTCTGAATTACATACGCTCGTCAAAAATAAAAAAATCAGCGGATCTGATGGTATGTTCTTGCAATTCATCGGGACCGGACTTGTCATATAACTTGATGCCTGTAATCAGGACAGATGCACTCAGGCTTAACAGAAAGAACTACGATTACGACGGAGAATCGCTGGGATTGGCAAGACAGGCATTTGAGCAAGCTAAGAGTTTTTACGGTTCGCAGGGAATGCGTATTAAACCGCCCGCTTTTTTCTATCTTACACAATGCAACGATTTTTCCTCAGACAGTCGTCTTCAGCAGGAAATAACATCAATGCACCAGTTTTGTAAACAAAACAACTGTCTATTTTCTGTCGTTGATCTGGATAAATATCCGCAAGTAAACACTCAGATCATCGTAAACAGAGAAGGCACACGAGATGTAAGCAGTGCTGCTTACAGCATGGTTGACGTCATGTACGGTTTTTATAAGGTAAAAATGCCTGCCCGTATTGTTTTATCGGAAAGTAATCAGGCAGACGAAGCTTTCGATGAGCTTTCTGTTTCAGCACATCGCAAAAGCAAAGAACCTGAACTGGAAGAATTCTCTGACGGATTCAGTGAAATGAAAGCAACGAAAAGGAGGTATCCTCAATCATGATCGCATTCGGAACATCTCAACAGGGGGCCTTGCACCAAAGACTGAACATGGATTGTCAGGATAATTATCGAGTAAAGAGCATCGGAAAATATCAGGTTGCCGTTATTGCTGACGGACTTGGCTCGGCAGTTTATTCCGGAGCGGCTTCTTCGCTGGCGTGTGACAGCGTAATAAATACATTACAAGAGCTATTGAGCGAAACTGACGTCTTTAGCGATACCGTTGAGATTATCAAAACCGGTTTTTGTATAGCATGTGCGCGTGTTTTAGAATTAGCAGACAGCAAAAAGTTACAGACAGAGCATTTTGAAACGACTCTTTCTGTCATTATCGCTGATGATAATGAGATATCATACGGTCACATAGGTGACGGGGGCATTTCTGTTTTGGCATCCGATGGCTGCATGAGGCTTATTACACT
>CAMJHU010000174.1 GCA_946405565.1 uncultured Clostridia bacterium | reverse complement strand
CTCACCCCGCTCTTACATTTCTATTGTATCATATTTCAGACAGTTTTTCAACCCAAAAAAATAACCGCCGTACAAAAAAGGGTACGACGGTCGGAATAGTTCACTGCAAGGGAATTCCAATAAAAAACTAATGCACCAATGCCGGCGCTAAGGTGTTGAGATAAATCATACCCGCACACACCGCCGCCACCATGACAAAGGCAAAGCCGTCTCGAAAGCGATAGCGCAGCACATTCAACCGCGTGCGACCCGCGCCGCCGGTGTAGCAGCGGCAGTCCATCGCGGTTGCCAGTTCAAAGGCTCGCCGGAACGACGAGATAAAAAGCGGTATCAGAATGGGTATCAGCGCCTTGGCGCGCTTCATCATGCCGCCGCTTTCCAGATCGGCGCCGCGTGCCTTCTGCGCGTTCATGATCTTTTCGGTTTCCTCCAGCAATGTGGGAATAAACCGCAGGGCAATCGTCATCATCATCGCCAGCTCATGCACCGGCACCTTGAAGAGATTCAGCGGGCGCAGCAGACGTTCAATGGCAGCGGTCAGATCAGTGGGTGAAGTGGTATAGGTCAGCATGGAACTGATGACGATCACCAGCACCAGTCGCATGGCGATAAAACCGCTCTGCCACAGTCCTTCCTTCGTAATGGTGAAAACACCCCATTTCACCAATACCGTATCGCCCCGCACATACAGCATATTCAGTACGGAGGTAAACACAATCAGAAACCAGATGGCTTTCAGCCCCCGGAAGTACATCACCGGCGAGATACGCGTAAGCAGCATCAGCAGGGACACAAAGCCCAGCATCAGCCCCATAGAGAGCATATTCTTCGCCAGAAAGACAAACACAATCAGCGCCGACATCACAATGATCTTCATGCGCGGGTCGAGTTTGTGAACGAACGATTTGCCGGGCATAAACTGCCCGATGGTAATATCCGCAATCATTCTCCCACTCCTCCTTCCGTACCGGAGCCTTTCAGATACGCCAATACACCCGCTTTGGCTTGCTCCATCGTATAAACGCCCGTGTCCACATCCGCGCCCAGCTTTTTGAGTTCCAGAAAAATCTGCGTCACCTGCGGCACTTTCAGTCCGATTTCCGCGAGGTGTTCGCCCTGCTGAAAGACCTTTTCCGTGGTATCGAACATCTCCACATTACCGTGATTCATCACCAGCACCCGATCCGCTACCCGTGCGATATCCTCCATCGAGTGAGACACCAGCAGCACCGTGCTGCCGGTCTGCTCCCGGTATTTCCGGATCTGATTGAGAATTCTGTCGCGTCCTTTCGGGTCAAGTCCCGCCGTCGGCTCATCGAGAATCAGCACCTTCGGTTCCATCGCGATCACACCCGCGATGGCTGCCCGACGCTTTTCACCGCCTGAGAGATCAAAGGGCGATTTTTCCAGCAACGATTCCTTCAGACCGGCAAATTCCGCTGCACGGCGCACAATCGCGTCGAGTTCATCCTTGTCGGTAATCCCCTTATTGGTGGAGCCGAACGCGATATCTTTGTAAACCGTCTCTTCAAAAAGCTGGTATTCGGGATACTGAAACACCAGTCCCACTTCAAAGCGTACCTTACGGATTTCCTTCGGCTTTGCCCAGATATCTGTGCCGCTCAAAAAAACTTTTCCCGCATCGGGCTTCAACAATCCGTTGAGCATCTGCACCAGCGTCGATTTGCCCGAACCGGTGTGACCAATCACGCCGATAAATTCTCCCTCGTTGATGGCAATCGTCGCGCCTTTCAAGGCTTCTTTTTCAAACGGTGTTCCCTTGCCGTAGACAAAACGCAAATCCTGTGTTTCGATTAATGCCAAACCCACATCCTCCTTCAGCCGCCGTTTTGCTGCGGCGCAGCTTCACGCTGCTGCCGCGCTTCATAGATCGCCCGGGCACATTCCTCCGGCGTGAGTACATCTCGCGGAATGTCCGTATATCCCATGTCATACAGATACTGCGCGAGTTCCGTCGGCTGCGGCACGTCCAGATGTACCGCGCGGAGCATATCAATCTGCGAAAAAACTTCTTTGGGCGTTCCTTCTGTCAGAATGCTGCCGTCATTAATAATAATCACGCGGTCGGCACGCGCCGCTTCATCCATATAGTGCGTAATCAGCACCACCGTGATGCCAAGTTCTCCCGTCAGCTTATCAATGGTCTCCATGACCTCCTGCCGTCCACGCGGGTCGAGCATGGCGGTCGGCTCATCAAACACAATGCACTTGGGTCGCATGGCAATGATACCCGCGATAGCCACCCGCTGCTTCTGTCCACCCGAGAGCTTATGAGGCGCGTGTCGTCGGTATTCGTACATACCCACCGCTTTGAGCGCTTCGTCTACCCGCGTGCGGATTTTCTCCGACGGTATGCCCAGGTTTTCCGGACCGAAGGCGACATCCTCTTCCACAATCGTGGCAACCAGCTGGTTGTCAGGATTCTGAAACACCATGCCGACGGTACGGCGGATTTCGGTGAGCAGTTCGTCGTCAGCAGTGTCCATGCCGCCCACCAGCACCTTTCCGCCGCTGGGCAGCAGAATGGCATTGAGGTGCTTTGCCATCGTGGACTTGCCGGAACCGTTGTGTCCCAGCAGCGCCACAAACTCGCCCTTGCGGATATTCATCGAAACGCCGTGCAGCACCTGCTTCGGCTCACCGCCGTCGGTGCTTTCATATTCAAAATACACATCCTGCGCCGAAATCTGTATTTCCGGATTGTCAGAGGTAATGTTTGTGTGTTCCATAATACATTCCTTTATTTCATGTCTTTGAAAATACTGTTACCGGTACTTTCCTATTGTTACATGCAGGCTTCCTCCGCCTGCCATGTCGCGGTCGCGCCGCAGGGCAGAACCAGCCCTGTTTCCGTCACCGGCAGACCGATTTCGTCCGCCTGAATCACGCCGCCGAAGCGCGGCTTCAATATCGCGCCATTCAGGTAATTCATCACAGAAGGGCTGAGGCCGGTGGTATAACTGTTGATATTGAAGAACAGCGGGTGATCGCTCAGCACGTCGGCACAAAGCTCCACCAGCGAATAAATCTGATCCTCCAGCTTCCAGACCTCGCCGCCCGGTCCTCGCCCATAGCTGGGCGGATCCATAATCACCGCGTCATAACGGTGTCCCCGCCGGATCTCCCGCTGCACAAATTTAATGCAGTCGTCCACGATCCAGCGCTGCGGCAATTGATCCAATCCGGATGCGGCGGCGTTTTCTTTCGCCCATTGGGTCATACCCTTCGACGCGTCCACATGACAGACATTCGCGCCTGCCGACAAACACGCCAGCGTAGCGCCGCCTGTATAGGCAAACAGATTCAATACCTGAATCGGGCGGTCGGCGGCGCGGATGATGGCTGCCATATCGTCCCAGTTCACCGCCTGTTCGGGGAAAAGACCCGTATGCTTGAAGCCCATCGGTTTGATACGGAAGGTCAGGGTTTTATAATGCAGTTCCCACACGTCGGGAATGTGCTTCATGACTTCCCAGCGTCCCCCGCCCGAAGAGGAACGGTGATAGCGGGCGTGGGCATTGCGCCAGAGGGGATTGCGGCGCGGTGTGTTCCAGATAATCTGCGGGTCGGGGCGAATGAGAATCACATCACCCCAGCGTTCCAGCCGTTCGCCGCCGGAAGCGTCGATCAGCTCATATTCTGTCCAGTCGGTTGTATATCTCATGACGGCATCGGTTCCTTTGCTGCGACGTCAGCGCCTGATGAATCCGCGGGCGGCGCTTTCTTTTCCACAGGCATTGTCTCATAAATCGGACCGTTCTTTTCCTGAAGGCTCTTTCGCACGAACCGCTCAGTCTGTCCGGTCACGTTCTCTACCTGCCGCGCGTCAATCCCCTCTACGATGATTTCGATCTTACTGCGTTCCGGACGGGTGAGTACCACACGACCGTCGCCCGAAAGATAGGAACGAAGCATTTTAATCTGATCGGGCAAATCAGTGGTATTGAGCGTGGGCAGACTGGCGCCGGATGGAATGTGTACCATACAGGTATTGCGTATGAGCTTGGGTATCTCGCGGGACAGTTCCACCAGCGTCAGACCGGTACGGTGCAGGCAGGTGAGTGTCATCACCGCCGTCAGCAGTCCGTCCGGCACAGCGGACACCCGAGGGAAAATCAAACCCGCGTCGCGGTCAACTGCCATGAGAACGCCCTGTCCCTCTTCGCTCGCCGCGTCAAAATTCTCAAATTCTTCCGCGAGATAACTGTAATCTCCCGTGACCACACGGCACTCCGCGCCCATCGACTTGATATAAGGAGCCAGCGCCACATGACAACTCTGGCTGACCATGACAGTCTGCGGTGTGGTATCCTCATGCTTCACCGCGCCCAGCACGCGTCCGAAGATCGCGGCGAGTTTTTCGGTATCCAGCAGCTTCCCTTCCGCGTCGGCTGCCAGACAGATTTCCCCGTTGACATTGAACGTAAAGCCGAGGCTGCTGTGTGTATCCTTCACAAATTCCGAAATGGCGGCGGACTTCTGATAGGGCTTATCCGAAAGTTCATCGTCGCGCTCGTAAACCGCCACGTCAATGCCCATCTGCTCGAGCAAATCCTTGGCAAAGGCTTCTGTTGCGCTGTCCACGCAGTCAATGGCTACCTTGAGTTTCTCAAAAATCGTGAAATTGGAAGCGCTGAGCAGATGATGACGGTACATATTCAGCACCCGGTTATCCGCCCGCAGGATCCGTCCCGCCTGCTTGCTGCTGAGAACGGTCTGGCTGTCGATCGCTGCGTGAATGCTTTGCAGGAGTTCCCCTGTCACAGGTTTACCGTTGCTGCGATAGAACTTCAGCCCGGCGGCATCATAATCGAAGGATCCGCCTGTCACCATCACGCCCATCAACGCTTCACAGCGGGCGGTCAGATAGGAAACCGCACCCGACGGCACGGTGCCGAGCGCCAGCACATCGGCACCTGCCGCGCACAAAGCCGCGCAGACGGCTGCCTCCATCATGTCGGAAGCGGGATTGGTATCGTGCCCGACAACTACACGCTGACGGCTGCCCCGTATACTCACTCTGCCGCCTAATTGATGAAACGCAGCGGCAACGACATGCTCCACCTGATAGATGTCGATCGTCTCACCGAGCGTTCCGTAAAAAGCCGCTCTGTCATTTGTCATTTTCATTTAATATTCCCCATTCCTTTCGGAAAGTATTGATAATACCATTTAGGAACTATGCAGAATTTAGTCAGTCAATTTATGCGGAAGAATACAGTATGCTTGCGTGTTTCAGCAATTGAAATGTATCAATTATTTCTGCATAGTTCCTTAGGAACTATGCAGAATTTAATCAGTCATTTTCTGCTTAAAAATACAGGTTGCT
>CAMJHU010000173.1 GCA_946405565.1 uncultured Clostridia bacterium | reverse complement strand
AATAACCGGTAACATCGCATTTATACAGGGTGGTGAAAAGACAGGTTCTGATAGCACCCTTTACACTGCTTCCGGGGACAAAGGGGCTACCGTTTTTCATTCGAATAAACTGAGCAATATTGCTCGTTGGTTGGTTCTCCGTTTCCAGAAATACATCTTTAACACTGCAAGTGTAGCGCACAAACTTATCAATCTCGGATTGCGTAAATGAATTTGATTCCAGAAATTCCTTTAGCCCTCCGGGATAGGTATTGCGTATGATAAAGTTTTCATACTCGTCGGCAAGTTCTTTTTCTGCAAGCATTTGCAGAAATTGATCCATATCAATGATTCTGACGGTCTTACTGCGCGGATCATAAACATATTCCTGTTTATTGACAGTGATGCCGGAGCCGATATGTACGGGTGTCTGAACAGTTAATATGATGTCATATGTTTGGAGATGACCTGTTTTAATCATACGTTCACCCCCAGAAAAAGCGGCTTGGAATAACGATAAACCGGATGCGGCATTTTCTCGCCTACGTCGTACAGATCGCCTTTGTATTTTTGTTCAAAGGCAGAACCGGGAGCAAAGAAGAACTGTGTCCTTTTTTTTACAGGTTGTTTTATGCGTTCCGACTGAACAAAACCTGCTCTGCGAATCATAGTAAATCGGGCATCTTTGGCGACCTTTTCAAGCTCGTCATCCCTTGGCAGAGAGCTTGTCAGCAAAATGTAGCGCGAGGCAGATTCGTCTTCCAGCATGGAGCGGAAGGGTTTCAGGTTCTCCGACTCCGAGCCGTCGAGCAGAATGGCAGCGGCAAGGCGGAATTTGCCGTAGCCCGCGGAAATCTTGCCTCCAATCCCCTCGATTCCGAGAAGACGCATCAATCGGGAAATGTTTTCAATGCTACTATCCGAATCGTATGCAGTTACAAAATAAAGACCGCAGTCATCATCAAACTGAAAAGCACCCACTGAGTAAGGATCGGAGGCTTTTTTTCCGCCGATTTCGTTGTCGTCAGTATAGTCGATCGCCACCTTTTCGTTGGCGAAATACTCACCGAATCGGCTTTTTACCACAGACGGGTCAAAATCTCCTTCACCACGCAGAGAGGTGAGAAATGAACGCAGCATGGAAAGGGGAATAAAGCTCAGCTTCTTCATCAACTTGCGTATAGAGGGATCATTGTCGGAGTGTTTGGATGCCGGCAGTGCCGGCTTTGGTAGGTATAAATCATTTCCGCAGTATGGCATAGCGTCAGAAATCAGCAATTTATCGTTCTTTACCTCTTCAATAAGGAGATCAAAGCCGTCCGATCTGAGGGCGGCATGGCACAGCGCGGAAAAAACAGTGTCGGCACATAAGCTCATACCGGCTGATTCCAGTGAACGTGCAGAGTCGCTCGCTCCAAAATGAACAGGGGTCAGAAATTCAAGTTTATATATGCAGTAATTCATAGTTTTGTACATCCTCAAAAGCCTGCTTGATGTCAGGAATGATGCCAGGAAGAAGCGCTTTGATTTCATCGTCACAAAAGGATGGTTCCAAGTCGATCTCCTCAAAGCTGACTCTTCCGCTGCCGCGTGTGCCGTGACCGCCGAGATAATCGAGCTGGAGCAGTTTCATGGCTTTGGCAAGATTTTCCATATCCTCTTTTATTTCCTTTTTTGCTTCATCCGCATCCGTATGTTCATTTGAAGACTCATATGTAATTCTGACGCCGAATTTCACGCCGCTGACAACGCGCTCGATCTGGCGGGGGTTGGCAGAGGCATTGTTGCGCGAAATGGTATTTTCAAACTTGATCTCCGTCAGCCCTATGTTGAACATTTCATCCTCGTTGCAAACAAATGCGTCGGCAAATTGCAGACGGGATTTGATAATCGGTTTGTGGCAACCGAAAAGACGTTTGATTTCATCAGGATCATTTTCGATTATCGGCATTTTGGGAGAAAGGGAACGCACCAGCAGCGTGCGCATTTTGCCCTTTAAGCTGCTGCCGGGAACAATGGGCTTATTGGTGAGCGGATCGCGGACTACAGGACTGTCCACCGCGCCGATGGGCGAAAAGACACTGGAACCGCCGATATGCAGACCTGTCAGTACTTTTAATTTGCAAGAAATTATGATTTTTCCGTACATCTCAATTTCCTCCTGAAATCAGTTTTCTCGTCCGCCATGAAATCGGTGATAGGCAACGAGCGCCTCAAAATATTTAGCGTAATTCAAAAAGTCCTCTTGCTTACTCTCTTTTGATACCTCGACAAGATAATCCAAGACCTTAAATCTGTCACAAAAAAACCTGAATTCTTTGTTTACATCAGTGCGCCCGTATTCATACACAATACGGATACGAAGACGCTGCAGCTTGGAAATACTGTCATCACTAAGCTTATCCTTTTTGCTTCGGCTTTCAGTATTGTAAACTTCGCTTACCATCGACATGATATTGCGGAGCTTAGAGGTGGTAATCACGTTTTTGTTGGATGTATAAGTACCTTCTTCTGCGTTCACCTTATTCATATAATAAAACATGGCATTCTCAATGGTATCAAGATCGAGATTCCCGCGAATAAGAATCCCTTTAAAGCTTGCGGGAAGAGACCGTCTCTTTTTATATTTCTCCGGGAGCGGATACGACGAATTACGTTTATCATCACTTTTCTTCCGGCTATCATTTTTACCATTTGAATTGCCTTGATTTCCTCCTTCAGTGCTGTAGCCTACGTTGTATCCTTTTTTCTGCTCAAACGCCATTACTGTTGATCCTCCTCTTGGTTGTTTTCGTTATTTCTGACCGTATAGACATAAATCATTATCGCAAGCATCAGCCTTTTTCTTTCGTTTTCATCGAGTATCCATTGGTACATCTTTTCAGAGAATGATTGGTAGATTTTCTTGTATTCTTCGTCTGCTTTTTTTTCGGGAGCAAGTTTTTTTTCGGGAGCAAGCCGCGCAAGCATATAGGCATATCGCGCGATATTGATTTTGTCATCGGTCTGGCGAAGCAGACCGAGTATTCTGTAAAGCATACTCCAGCCGTGAAGTTCGCTGTCCAAATCAGGCTTTTTACTGTCAGAATGATCCTTTTTGTAGTCGAAAAACCGTTTCAACAGCGCAAGTTTTACGCCTGTCACGTCGTTCTTCCATTCATCCCACCCGAAGGTGTAACCGTCTTGAGGGGTGAAAAGGCAGACGGCGTTTTTTTCTTGCCCTTGCGGGTCAACATACTGTTTTGCCTTTTCCTCCAGTCCGGCGGTGCTGCGCGCTTCCATCGCAACGGGATATTTGGCTGAGAAAATTCCTATTCCCGCTGAAATGGTCAGGGCGCCGCCACAGTATTCCGTAAATTTATCGCGTATGGCTGCGGACGCTTCAATGACCGCACTCCAATTGCCGATCAGGAAAACATCGTCGCCGCCAGAGTATACGATGTTGAGTCTGTAATGCTTTTCCGACAGGATGAGATTGATGTAATACCGGAAGAAAAGCGACATCAGGCGCGAGAAGGCGGCTGTCCGAGAAATCGTGACGTAGCGGTATCTCTCCTCTTCACTTTTTGCGTCCTTCTGTTCAAACCCCGAAATGAAAGCTTTGCCCAGATTGTCCACGTCCGCACGACAGACGGAAAGCCGCTTGATGCCGTTGCCTTCAGCGAGCTTGGCGATATCAGGGTCATCCGGGTCATACACATAATCTCCCATGAAGATATTGCAGGTTCCGGAACGGGTTTCTAGCGCGCGGTTCTTGACATATACGCGGATGACATTGGTTGACTCTGACAGGTATTCGTCAAGATTTCCCCGGAAGAAATTTATGCTTACGCTCCCGTCAACCGACGGCAAATCCATCGTGACGGCGTTGACAGACGGCTTGTCCGGCGTAACGGAAATAATCAGATCGGGTTTATTGATCAGATTGCCCATATCGATAAAATGCTGACACATCCGGCAGTTATCTCCGTTTGTCAGATTATCGCTGCGTCCACAGTTCTTGCACTCCCGTTCACTGTCGCATTTGTGCCTGTTGAGAAGCATGATCTCTTCCGCTGAATAGCGGTGCATTTTCTTCTGGGAGAGCTTGCGGCTGAGCTTTATAAATACGTCGCCGTAGGGTGTTTTTTCGCCGGCGGTAGGCGTGTTGGTGAGGTCGTTGGCGGAACATTCCTGCCAATCGTATGCCATATAGAGCGAAATGCCGAAATGCTCCATAAGCCAGTGATTGAATTTTTTGCCGAATGAATCGCAGACTTCGCGGACTTCCTCCGTGTTCGGAAGCAGTATGTAACAGTGTCCGCCGCCGCTGTAAATCAGGTTGGCGCGGGAAAGACCGCAGCCGCTGAGAATTTCGTCTATGAAATGCTCCATGAGCATTTCCAGCCAGAAGGAACGGCTGCGAAGGCTTTTCATTGCGCCTTTGCTGGAAATATTGTAGATAAAGCTCTGAATGCCGGAAATATCGGCGGAAAAGAGCAGGAATGCCTTTTCGCTCCAGAAATCCTTCTCATTCCTGAACAGCGTTTTCCGGTAATCCGAAATGCCCCTTGCGATGCAGTATTCATTGATACAGGCAGCAAAGGCGGCGGTCAGTTTGAGATGATCGTAGAGAGAAATATCCTGCACATGGCTAACGGCGGTGTCGGAAGGCAAAAAGCCGCAGTAATGCTGCATGACTGACATGACGGCATTGATTCCTTCACAGGTAAAAGATACTTTTCTCAGGTTATCGAGAAGTCCGAGATATATTTTTGAAATGTAATTCTGAAACGTGTCTTTGTCTACTTTGACTTGATTCTTTGGCTTCGGGCAGATCACCCGATCTTCACGGAAGGAAGCCGCAGGATAGACCAGCTCGTTCATCTTTCCGAGCATGGTGCCGAACACTGAGGCAAGCGGCATCGTCTGATCATAACCTCTGGCGGCATCGTCCGAAATGTCACGCCTGTCGGCGCGGGAGGCGATATTGTCGGCAATATAGACCGCGTAAGCCGGCGCGTCACGCGGTATATCAATATCCTGCATCCTGTCGGCGTGGTGATAACGCACACAGTCGAGCATGGTTTCGTCCGGGACAAGCCCGCGCAGCGCGTCATATCCCAGCACGCTGTGATTGCGCCTGTCCTTTCCCAGACGATAAGTGACCTTGCCAATGTCATGCAGAAGCCCCCCTACAGTCGCCTGCAAGGTTGATTCCTTCATTTTATTCATGGGAGGCAAGCACTTCCTTTCTTTTTTTATCTAGCCCCCGTGAGGGGCATAAAGCGCCGCGCAATCCGCGGTTAAGTGAATAATAAATAATTTTAGGACATCTAGGCTCGGATTTGTGAGCACTCTTGTCCCCGTGAGGGGTGTAAGTTGAATCTTAATAAGAAAGGATTTATTTAATGGAGACTATGTTTCCGTCCCCGTGAGG
>CAMJHU010000172.1 GCA_946405565.1 uncultured Clostridia bacterium | reverse complement strand
TTGGGAAAAGGAACATTGGGAAATGCTGGAAGAAGAAGCACCGGAAACCTTTGAGGTGTTGCATTACGCGGCGCTGGCAGTGTTACAGAAAAAGAAAGAAGTGTGAAATTCCTATGCCGTTCGATTACAAAAAGGAATACAAGGAATACTATCAGCCCCCCGCAAAACCCACGTTGGTGGACGTGCCGCCTATGAATTACATCGCGGTCAGGGGAAAGGGCGACCCGAATGAAGAAGACGGCGAATATAAACAAGCGATCAACCTGTTGTACGGTATCGCGTTTACAATCAAAATGAGCAAAAAGGGCAGCCGTCAGATCGATGGGTATTTTGACTATGTCGTCCCGCCGCTGGAGGGATTCTGGTGGCAGGAGGGCGTGCGGGGTATTGATTATGCGCACAAGGAAACATTCTGCTGGATATCGCTCATCCGGCTGCCCGATTTTGTGAGCAAGCCGGATTTTGATTGGGCTGTGGCGGAGGCAACTGCCAAAAAGAAAACAGACTTCTCCAAAGTGGAATTTCTGACTTATACCGAAGGCTTGTGTGTACAGTGTATGCACGTCGGCTCTTATGACGATGAACCCGCAACCGTCGTGCTCATGCGGGATTATATTGAGAAGAACGGCTATGCGATGGATATCACGGACAGCCGTTATCACCACGAAATTTATCTGAGCGACGCGCGGCGCGTTTTGCCCGAGAAGCGGAAAACTGTATTGCGTCTTCCTATCAAAAATGCGTAGGGAAGAGGGAACAATCATGACAGCAGCACTGGAATATGGCGGCAATTCTTTAAAAATCGCTGATTTCATGTATGTACCGGAGGATCCGGAGCCTTACAATTGTTCTTTTAATATGCTGGTCAAATCCGGGTTATGGGCGGGGTGCGCCGTTGGGTGCGAATGCGGTTTTCTTACCATCAAAACATTTGCCGACGAGTTATCGGCGCTGTATGATTTTCAGAGACAAGCAGTTGCCTTTGATGCCGGTTATGGAAATCATCTGTTGTTTGAAATGAACGGATTGGGGCATCTGGAAATCAGCGGTGAAATATATGGTAATGCAGGAGCGTGTTACATGAAATTTCGTTTTCAGGGTGACCAGACTGTATTGCAGGATTTTATCAGGCAATTGAAAAAAATGACGGTACAGAAAAAGCTCCATACATAAAAAACCGCACCCCGGCGTGTGTCAACCGAAGTTGATGCACGCCGGGGCGCTTTGGAAGAGATAAGAAAATGAAAAGGAGAGATAAAAGACCTACTTATCTTCAGGAATCAGCAGACCGTAGTCACCGTCGCGGCGGAGATAGACCACATTGATCTGACCCGATTCGGAGTTGCGGAAAATGAAGAACTTATGACCAAGCATATTCATCTGGAGAACCGCTTCGTCTACGTCCATCGCGTAAACGGGGAAGGTCTTGGTGCGGACAATCTGGAACTGTTCGTCTTCGCTTGCTTCGTCCTCAGGATCACCGCCGAACGGCTCAAAGATTTCCTTGCCGGGGGTGTTTTTAAAGCGTTTCGCGAGCTTTTTCTTATTGCGGCGAATCTGGGCAGAGAGGCTGTCGATGACCAGATCCAGCGCTTCGTCCAGATCCAGACCGGACTTTTCGGCGCGATAGATATATCCGTCGCTGCGAACCGTCACTTCGATGGTATAGCGGTTGCGTTCCATGTTGACAGTGACGTTGGCGTCAGCATTCTCGTCAAAGAATTTATCGAAGCGTGTGAACTTTTTTTCCACTCTTTCTTTGAAAGAGTCTCTGAGATTAATTTTTCTTCCAGTGATGGTCAGTTTCATAGATGGTACTGCTCCCTTCTCGCGTGAGAAATGTTCGGAACGATGTTCCGTGTATAGTATAACATAATAAACAAAAATATGCTAGATGATTTCGAGGATTTCATAAAATTTTACAATTTTGTAAAAAATAGCTACCTCAGCAGCTTTATCGAAGTATCCCGTTTATTAAAAAAAATATAGACCGCGCGGCGTCAGCACGCGCATCTGACAATGCAGCAGCGTTTGCCGTGACAAAGCCCGTCGCGTGAGGTACGCGGGCGGCATTGCCGTATTCAGCTCCTTGACGCGAGTATCGGGGCAAAAGCCCGGACGCGAACAACGTTTTTTCCGATTCCAAGGTGCTGAAGAACGTTCATCGACGCCAGCCTTATTCAGCCGCGCTCCTGCGCCAGGGGCGGTTGATCGGGTACCCGGCAAAATAGAATGGGAGGTTCCTTAACGTTCAGGCAAAAATTTTTCTTGACAAATCGGTTTTGCTGTGATAGAATGGCAATTCCTCTTTCGCTAAAACAGTGAACGAGAGCAAAAGGAATGAAATCTATAGGAGGGAATTGACGATGATTGTCATGCGGGATATCTGTAAGACCTATCAGGTAGCGCGGCGGAATGCCGGTCTGGGAGAGGCGGTGCGTTCTTTTTTCCGACGTGAATACGATACTGTAACCGCGCTGTATCAGGTGAGCTTTACCATTCACGACGGTGAGACAGTGGGCTATATCGGACCTAACGGAGCGGGAAAATCCACCACAATTAAAATTCTCAGCGGCATTCTCACGCCCGACAGCGGCGAATGTCTGGTGGATGGGCGGACGCCTTGGAAGAACCGCATTGACCATGTCGCACAGATCGGCGTGGTATTCGGACAGCGTTCCCAGCTCTGGTGGGACGTGCCGGTGGCGGATTCCTTTGAACTGCTGCGGGATATCTATTCCATTCCTACCGCGCTTTATAAGTCCAATCTGGACGAGCTGACCGAACTGCTTTCACTGGGAGAATTGCTGCGCACGCCGACGCGTCAGCTTTCCCTGGGACAACGTATGCGCTGCGAACTGGCGGCATCTCTGCTGCATTCTCCGAGGATTCTCTTTCTGGACGAGCCGACCATCGGTCTGGACGCGGTGTCCAAGATTGCCGTGCGTGAATTTATTGTAAAACTCAATCAGACGTACGGCACCACCGTCATACTGACTACCCACGATATGCAGGACATTGAGGCGATCACCAAGCGCATTATTCTCATCGGTAAAGGGCGGATTCTGCTGGACGGGGGATTGGAGGACATCCGATGCGGGGGAGAGGATATAGACCGCACCGTGGCGGCACTCTACCGTTCCTATGAGATTTGAGGTGAAGGTCCGTGAAAAAAGCAAATCGTTTTTATAAATACATGGCGTTTTTCCGCCTGCGGTTCGTGATGGGACTGCAATACCGCACGGCGGCGCTGGCGGGTATAGCGACGCAGTTCGCATGGGGATTCATGGAAATCAGTATGTTTCTGGCGTTTGAGCGTGCCGATCCCGCCGCGTTCCCTATGACGTTCGGGCAGCTTGCTTCTTATGAATGGCTGCAACAGGCATTTCTGGCGTTCTTTATGGCGTGGCTGATGGAGGGAGAACTGTTCGACACAATCACAAGCGGCAGCGTCGCATATGAACTGTGCCGTCCCATCGGGTTGTATGAGATGTGGTTTGCGAGAAGTCTGGCGAAGCGCCTGTCAGCGGGATTGCTGCGATGCCTGCCCATACTGGTGGTGGCGGCGCTGCTGCCCGACCCGTGGAAGCTGCACGCGCCAATGAGTCCGGTGACGGGAGCGTGGTTTGTCGTGACGCTGATCATGGGGCTTCTGGTTACGGTGGCGCTGTGCATTATCATCTATATGCTGACCTTCTTCACAATTTCGCCGGCGGGAATGCGTATGATCTTTGCCTTTGCCGCGGAATTCTTTCAGGGAGCGGTGATACCGCTGCCATTTTTTCTGGCGCCGATGCAGCGGGTGATGGAGTACCTGCCTTTCGCGGCAATGCAGAACGTCCCGATGCGGGTGTACAGTGGACAGCTTGCCGGAGTGGAACTGTTCCGGGCAGCGGGACTGCAATTGTTCTGGTTGGCAGCGTTGACGGGAATAGGCAAAGCACTGTGTGCAAAAGCCATGCAAAAAACGACGGTACAGGGAGGGTGATCCGGCATGATCGCGAAAAAAAATGACAGAAACATTTCAGGACTGCGGCTCTATATCCATTATGTATCCCTGCATCTGCGGTCAGTGATGCAGTACAAGGCGTCGTTTTTGATAACCGTCGTGGGACAGTTTCTGGTGACGTTCAATATGTTTCTGGGGGTTTACTTTTTGTTTGATCGGTTCGGCAGTGTGGAAGGATTTTCTTATCAGGAAGTGCTGCTCTGCTTTTCGCTGATGCTGACCGAGTATACATTGGGCGAAAGCATCGCGCGGGGCTTTGACAGTTTTGACAGCATGGTGCGACAGGGAGAATTTGACCGCGTGCTGACCCGTCCGCGCAGTGATATTCTGCAGGTGCTGGGCAGCAGGATCGAACTCACCCGGGTAGGGAGGCTGATACAGGCGGCAGTGATGTTTATTTATGGCGTGACCCGCAGCGGGGTGACATGGAACGCGTGGCGGGTAATCACCGTCATTTTAATGCTGCTCGGCGGCACGGCGCTCTTCTGTGGAATCTTTCTGCTCTTTGCCTCCATCTGCTTCTATACGCTGGAAGGGCTGGAATTCATGAATATTCTCACCGACGGGGCGCGGGAATACGGTAAATATCCGGTCAATATTTACGGCAGGCGCATGATGCAGTTCTGCACGTTTGTGATACCCTACGCGCTGGTGCAGTATTATCCGCTGCTGGTGCTGCTGGGACGCACCGACCGGAACTGGTACGGATTGCTGCCGCTGGGAGGACTGTTGTTTCTGCTGCCCTGCGGAGCGCTGTGGAAGCTGGGGGTCCGTCATTATCAATCCGCCGGAAGCTGACCGGTGGATTTTTTCTTATCAGGAAAAGATTTCTTTTATCTATACTGTCTATTATTTTTCAGTGATACGCTGATAATTCTATTGATTTTTCTGTGCGGATGTGATAAAATAGGGGCGAATCAATGCAAAGAATCCGTCGGGTGAAAATCTCCCGGCGAAGGAAATGGATGCCATTTCAAAGGAGGACAGACGCAATGGATGCGCAGAAAATCAGTGAAGCCGTCAAAGCGTGTGATTTGCTGGCTGCCAGAACGCAGGATATGGGAATTATCACGCTTGCCAAGCGCTTGCATGGCATGACCGAGCGGCAGCACAAGCCGACCATGGCGCTGGTGAGCTTTAATATGAACCATGCCGAGCGCTTTGAACTGCTCAGAAGCTATGCGGGCATCGAGGTTCCTGCCGAGCTGGGAACCAAAGCAGCGGGAGAGCCGCTTTGTCTGATGCTGGATTACAGTCCCCAGCCCACACTGCTTGCCGACGGAGGAACCGACGGCGTAACGGTGTACGGCTGCCCGTGCGAAGCGCTTCGCAGCCACCGTATCGCCATTTGCGACGAGATTCGCGAGAAGGATAAGTGGATTGCGCTTGCGGACGAGATTGA
>CAMJHU010000171.1 GCA_946405565.1 uncultured Clostridia bacterium | reverse complement strand
ATCCGGCTCGTACCATAGCCGACCGCTGTCAATGCGCTCTCAATACGGTTAAAAAGTGGAATAAAGAGATTCCTTATCACAGAGAGCATTATGTCATGATCGGATGCTGCTATGGATTAACCGTGGAAGAGGTCTCCAGGCTGATGTCACGCTACGGCGGTTTTTCAAGACTGCACAGCGATTCTCTGGATGATATACGGTTCATCAGACTGCTCCAAATCATGCAGGACAGGCTGCGTGGCAACCGGGCGGATGTGTTTGATGTTCCGTCTGCTTATGCCGATCTGAATGATTCCTACTATGCGGAGGAAAGCCGCATTCAGTCCAAAGGGCTCTGGTCGCAGCGTAAAGCGGATATGACAGAGGGGTCACTGCTGAAGGCAGAGAAGAATCACACCCAACCTGATCCCCTGTTTTATGATATGATTTTTCAAAGTCAGAAAATATTGATCAGCAGTTACCATGAGGTATCCAAAACGCTGACAGGCTGCGTAAAGCGTATTGGCTTTAAAACCAACAGCGCGTTTTATGCCAGAACCAAAATGTCAAGCAGTATGCAGCGCATTTTCTCCGCCATGAATACAGAAGTTAAGGCGTCCTCCTCGGTCAATGATTTTTTGCTGAAGCCTATGCCGTGGCGGAGACAACTGATTGCTTTTGGTTTATATCTTGGTATGCCGTTGGAATATATCAACCAACTATTGAAAAAAGCCAATATGGAAGAACTGTGCCCCAGAGACCCTTACGAAGCGTCGTTATTGTTTGTATTGCAGCAGCTATATTATAAAGATAAACGTTACGCGGGTAAAGAAATGCTCGGCAAAGAGAATCTTGCTGTGCAGGAGGATTTGCAATATCTGTATAATAACCACTATTTTGGGCTCTTTGGCTATGTTTACTCGAAATTAAGCGTAGGCGATCTGGCTGCGTTCCTGAAGGGAATGGACGTCGATTTAAACAAAGCGATGTGTATCTGATGAAAGTACCCCGTGTCACCATACAGAAAGGAAGTAATACCATGATTATGTTTACGAGAAGTCATCACAGCCCCGATTGTTATTCGGAATGGATGAGAACCGCAAACGGTCAGATCGTTGCCGTATCCTGCAAGGCAAGGGAAAAAGAAAATACGGCATTGTACGCTTATGCCTATGTTCACGCTGTCATGACCTTATTCAGACAATACAGTACGGACGACGCGGCAAAAACAAAAAAGAATGAACTGGCGAAACTGATTCTGGAATACTGCCAATATGCCGGGCAGAAGCTGGATGTATCACTTGAAAACAACATGGTTCACCCCATCCCCTATATCGGAGGATTCCTTACGCTGTCCAACGATCAGACGATGGCATTCACCGTAGGAAATGCCGTCGTCACAATGGCGTCCCATGCGGAGAAAACAGAAAAACGCATGATGCCTTCATTCCTTTGGGCTGGCTGCATGAAGAAAAAACAGCTGTCTGAGCGGCATCTTCCATTCCGTACCGTCAGGATATATCCCGTGAGCAGTACGTCTTTTGATCATGTGGCACTCATGCCTGAGAAAACAGATGCCGCAAAGGAATCGCTGGTCATGGAAAGCAAGGCGGATAGGAAGAACGCGTTCCCGGCGGTTTATCGTGCCGTCATTACCGGACGAAGGCACGTCTCAAAAGGTCAGTATTGTCAGGATTGCGCCGATTATCGGCTTGGCGAGAACGGAACCGTCGCGGCGGTACTGAGTGACGGTGCGGGCGGCGGCAGTCACAGCGAGTACGGCGCGAGAATGAATGTGGATGTTTTCCTGCGCTGTTGTGAGGATGATATTCCCTTTGAACGGTTTGGCAGTGAACTGCTGGAAAAAATCAAAGATACGCACGAGGAATTACAGCGTGGAAAGCCGGTAGACGGCATTCAGGCATATGCTACCCTGATGGGCGTTTATATAAAAGACGGCGTGCTGATGTGGTTCCATATAGGAGACGGAGCCATTTATGGGCAAAAGCATGACGGTACGGTAGAATGTATTTCGGATGCGGAGAACTTTCAGGTATCCAACCGCACGTATTTTACCATAGAAGCGGATGCGGCGGAGCACCTTTATACAGGGCGGATTCCAAAGGAAACCTATGAAAAAATTCTTATCCTGACGGACGGCGTCTACAACGGGTACAGAGACAATGCGGGGGCTCATGACGAGCGGGATATTCCCGAAACAGAACGGAATAACAGAGTGATGGATTTTATATGCCGCATCTTCAGCCAATCAGACACGGAAGACTTCGATGATGTCAGACTGGCGGAATGGATTGATTCGGAGGAAATCCTGCGTTACGGAGATGACCACTCTGCCATACTGATCGACTTCGGAAGGAGAGAGGATTAACAGTGGATTTTTTCGATTATTTTCTGATAGGAGCCATATTGCTGGTTGCTGTCATGATCAGCTTCACTGCGGTCTCCGTGACGAAAAGCAAAAGGGCAGCTGCCTCCAAAAAGCAATTCTCCCCCGGAAAAACCGTGCCGGATTGGAGAGTTTATGCCATTGACGAAGAGGGTAACTGCTTTTGCGGAGCGGAGATCCTTCTGGAAAACGAGAAGGATGTGTTCGGTATCGGACGGCAGGAAGATAACGCGCTGCGTCTTATGCGGCCGGACATTGGCAGGCATCACGCAAAGGTTACCCGGAAAGGCATTGTTTACACCTATACGGATTTAGGATCGGCTGCCGGAAGCATTTGCGACCGTGTGCCAATCAAAGAAAAACGGCTTCATCATTTGATGGTGGTATGGGTGAATCATGTGGCTTTGGTCTTTGCCAATTGCGAAGTGGCACAGGATTTCCTGGCGCGGGCAGTTAAAAATTCGCCTCGTTGAAAGGACTATTGATCGACGCAGAGGAAGGTTGAAGTATGGCAAAACAGAATCAAAATGTCAATCACAAAAATCTCATTGAAAAAGGGTTGCGCGCTGTCATGCAGGAATTTGACCGGGTCAAAAAAGGTACGCCGTATCAACATTACAGAATCACGGATTTTATCGACAGGGGCGGTTATGCGGAGGTTTATAAAGTGGAAAGCTGGTTTCCCGGACCAACCTATGCGATCCGGATTTCTGTGGATACCGGAGAAAAGTATGCAAGAGAACTGAATGTCATCAAACAGCTTATGATTCAGGGGCAAACGCATATTGTGGAATATCTGATGGTTTTTAAGGTGAAATCGGATGACGATGTGTTATGCTGCACGCTGATGAATCTTCTTTGCCCGCTTTCCAAATACAAAAATCCGGCGGATAATATCGAGCTTGCTGTCAGATGTGCCAGTGATCTTCTGCCTGTTTTGCAGGTATTTACGGAGAACCGGATTCTGCACCGTGACATTAAACCTCAGAATATTTTTTATAAAGAGGATTTTCGCAACGAAACCGGCTTTCTGCTGGGAGATTTCGGCGAGGCGAGATTTGACAGGACAGGAACAGTTACCGGCATAGGCACACCGGCAACCGTTTCGCCGGAGATATATGTTTATGAAGAGAGAAAAAAAGCCGATCACCATCTCAGTGACATGTATTCGCTGGGAATTGTGATGTATTACTATCTCAACGGGCGGGTATATCCTTTCGGGAATGATCATGACCGGCGTCTGCATACAAAGGGAGCTTTGCCCGCGCCGCGGTATGGCTCCGACCGTCTGAAGAAGCTGGTCATAAAATCAACACAGTACGATCCGAAAGACCGTTTTGCCTCACCGCAGGAAATGCTGAATGAACTGCGCGAGTGTGATGAATATGCGCAGTATCTACTTTGCGGTGGCATGAGTGGTGAAAAAACCATCGTGCCTGTCAAATCGCACAGAAAGATAAAGATAGGAGATACCCTGCATTTTGGAAGATTCCCACAAACAGCCAACGGCGTTGTAAAGCCCTTACTCTGGCGTGTGCTGGATGTGAAGGACGGGAAGGCGCTGCTGATTGCCGATAAACTCATTTTATGCAAATCTTATCATGATACATTGAAAGATATCACATGGGAGAGTTGTTCCCTTCGTAAATGGCTTAACGGAGAATTCCTGCAATTAGCGTTTGGGACGATGCGTCCTTCACAGTTAGCTCTGGTGACAAACCGTAACCGGGAAAATCCGAAATACCGCACAAAAGGCGGTAACGACACGAATGATCGGGTCTTCCTATTGAGTACGGCGGAGGTAAACCAATATTTTTCATCCGACAAGGACAGAATCGCCCAAATGACGGATTATGCAAATCATCAGGAAACCCGTAATAAAGCCGATGCAAAATGGTGGTGGCTTCGCACCCCGGGTGATTACGGAACCTATGCCGCGTGTGTGAATGAAGCGGGCAGTGTGCGCGAGCTTGGACGTAATATTATCGATAAGGATATTGCGGTCCGACCGGCTGTATGGATCGTATTATAAAGTGGACATGACTGGGAAAAGGGCTGGAAAGGAGCTGAAACACGCATTTTGACATCAAATATTGACAACGAAGAGATTCGGGTGTATAATCGCAATGCCGATATTTGTTATATTTGACTTCTTTTCGGAATTGCAGCAAACACAATGATTTTTACTCGTTGTTTGATGGAAGCAATACGGGAAAATGATAAAAATACAAATAGAGGTGGCAATCATTTATGGAATATGCGATTCTTTCTCAAAAAGGAGACCGTCAGATCAATGAAGATTCTGTTGCGTTTATGGAACATAACGGGATATGTTTATTTGCGTTGGCTGACGGATTGGGAGGTCATGGACATGGCGAAATCGCCTCCGGTATCGTAACGGAAACGGCGGGGATCGTATGTAAAAATATAACAACCGAGACGAATGATTTAAGAATCATCATACAATCTGTATTTGACGAGGCACAGCAAAGGCTTTTTCAAAGACAGCAAAATGACGCGGATCCCTCTTCGTACAAAACCACGGCAGTCGTGCTTGCGATGGATCAATCCACGATCCGCTGGGGATATATCGGTGATTCGCGTCTGTATTTTTTCTATGAAAAAAAATTGATCCGAAGAACGCTGGATCACAGTGTACCCCAAATGATGGTGAATGCAGGAAAACTGAAGGAGAAGAAAATCCGAGGGCATGAGGACAGAAACAAACTGCTCAGAGTACTGGGAACGCACTATGACTGTGTCAAATATGTGATAGAAAAACCTTTACTGCGCGATGGAAACCAAGCGTTTTTGCTGTGTTCTGACGGGTTTTGGGAATGGATCGATGAAAAAAGAATGATAAAATTTTTGAAAAAATCCGGTTCTGCACAGGAGTGGCTTGATCTGATGGCAGAAGAAGTGAAAAAGAACGGAAGCGGAAATCACATGGATAATTACTCCGCCATCGCCATCATCGTATGACCGTTCTGAAGGCAGAGCAATCGCAACACTATATGAGAGCCTGTTCAGTATCTCTCCACGCACGTCTGGCTTGCATATTTTCCGCCAT
>CAMJHU010000170.1 GCA_946405565.1 uncultured Clostridia bacterium | reverse complement strand
GCTTCAAGATGTTCAACGTTGCGCCGGTTATTTTCGTGAATGTTCTTGACCCCGCAACCCATAAAACAGAGGTTTCCACAGCGACATCGGTATCTATTACCAAAATGCAGGGAACGCTCGCCGTAAAAGGCGTCCTGAAATCCAGCGTTGCGGTTAAAAACAACAATACCGCCCTGACGCTGAACACGGATTATACGCTCGACTTTGACGATGACGGAAATCTCGTAATCACTATGCTCGCCGGAGGCACGGCAGCCTCCGTCACTACGGTAAGCGTTACTTACACCAAGCTCAACCCCAGCGCGGTGACAGCCGCCAATATCGTCGGTGCAACATCCGGCGGCACCGAAACAGGGCTTGAAATTTTGAGACAAATCTATCCTCAATTCGGGATGCCGCCCGGACTGGTGATCGCGCCCGGCTGGAGCCAGGATCCCGATGTAGGCGTTGTCCTCGCGGCGAAATGTGAGGAAATTAACGGCTACTTCAAATGCGACACTTTCATCGATATTGACAGCTCTGAGGAAGGCTGCACTGTTTACTCGAATGTCGGTACGGCAAAAAGCACCGCCGCAATCAGCTCACCTCACGCCATGGCGCTGTGGCCGTGCGTGAAATCCGGCAGTAAAATCATGTGGGCTTCTGCCGTATGGGCCGCTTTGACACAGCAGCTCGATGCGGAAAACGATGACGTCCCCAGTCTCAGCCCGTCGAACAAATCCCTTCCCATCTCAGGCACTTGTCTGAAAAGCGGCGTGGAGGTTCTGCTCGATCAGATGCAGGGGAATACGGTCAACGGCTTCGGCGTTTCCACGGCAATCAATGTAAACGGCTGGCGAAGCTGGGGAAATAACAGCGCCGCATATCCTTCCACGACAGACCCCAGAGATCGCTGGTTCTGCTGCCGCCGTTTCTTCGATTGGTGGGCAAACAGCTTCATCATGACATACTTCCAGTATGTGGATGATCCTGCCAACTTCCGCCTCATCGAATCCATTGTCGACAGTGAAAACATTCGCGGGAACGCTTACGTCGCCAGCGGCAAATGCGCCGCCGCTTATATCGAATTCAACGAGGCGGAAAATCAGGTGACGGATCTGCTCAACGGCAGGATCACGTTCCACCAGCACCTGGCACCTTGGGTACCCGCCGAGGACATTGTCAATATTTTGGAATTTGACCCGGACGCTCTCCGCAGCGCCCTGAGTGGAGGTGAATAATCATGGCCGTCGCAGGAATCCCCGAAGTCATTCATGACTTTAATATGTACACCAAGGGCAGCAAGATCGTAGGCGTCACGGGAGAAGTCAAGCTCCCTGATTTTGAAGCCATGACCGAATCTGTCAGCGGAGCCGGCATCCTTGGCGAATACGATGCCGTTGTTATCGGACGCTATGGGAGCATGGAGCAAGAGATTCCGTTCCGTTGCTTTAACAGCGACTATTTCAAACTGATTGACCCGACTACCGTCGTGGAGATTACACTCAGAGGCGCTATCCAGCAGACAAACCCTGCCACGGGAGCGGTCGAGTATGTCGGTATGCGTGTGGTTTACCGTGGCAAATGCAAGAAGATTTCCCTTGGTACCGTCAAGCAGGGCGGTCCGATGGACAGCTCTCTCACGATCGAACCGACGTATATCATGATCGAACTGAACGGCAAGCAGAAAATCGAGCTTGACAAGCTCAACGGCGTATTCAAAGTGAATCGCGTCGATTTGCTTGCCGCGATTAAAAAACTGACCTAATACGAGGGAGGATTCAAAATGGACGAAAAGGAAATCGTAATCGCCACCGATATGGACGCGGTGGATTCCGAAAGCATTGTCGTATTCAGCAAGCCCTATTCCTTTGAGGGCAAGACTTATACCGAAGTCGATCTTTCAGGGCTGGAAATGCTCACAGCAGAGGATATGATCGCTGCGGGAAAGTACATGACAAGCAAAAAGAGCGTTTCCGTCGCACCCGAAACCAGCGTGGAATATGCTTGCTTTATGGCAAGCAGAGCCACCGATCTGCCTATTGAATTTTTCGTGCATCTCCCGATGAAGGATGCCGCAAAAATCAAAAATCATTTTGTAAATTTTATTTACGGCGAGGAATAAGCCCCGGTGACAGCAAGCATCTGCGCAGGATTTGTCTGAGCCTTTCACTCACCCTTCGGACAGGCGTTGATTATTTCCTCCGCCTGCCCATAGGGGAGCTTGTAGAAGTGACAAAGGAGGCTGTGGATCTCATTGGCAAGCGGAAGTAAAGAATACGAGCTGGCGATAAAAATCGCCGGCAAGCTGGACAGCAGCTTCAATGCTGCAATGAGCAAAGCCTCGGCAAGCATGAAAGCGCTGGGGGCGGTCGGTTCAGCAGTCGGCTCCAGTATTAAAATCGCCGCCGGAGCATTCGCGGCTACCGCTACCGCCGTGGCCGGCGTTGGCGTCGCAAGCCTTAATACAGGCAAGGAATTTGAAGCCGCCATGAGTTCAGTGTCGGCGACAGCAGGGGCAACGGAAGAGGAATACAAACAGCTTGAAGAAGCTGCGCTGGCGATGGGCAGAAGTACATCCAAAACCGCCGCCGATTCGGCGGCGGCACTGGAATATATGAGCCTTGCAGGATGGAACGTACAGCAGTCAATCGCAGGATTGCCATCCGTTCTCCGGCTTTCCGAGGCTACCGGTCTCGATCTCGCCCGAACGTCCGATCTGGTTACTGATTCCATGAGTGCCCTCGGCGTTACGGTAGACGACTTATCCGGGTATCTGGACATTGCGGCAAAAGCCAATAACAAGTCGAACCAAACCGCCGAACAACTGATGGAGGCGTACCTTGCTGTCGGCGGTACGATGAAGAACCTCAACATTCCGTTAGCCGAATCTGCCACAGCTCTCGGTGTCCTTGCAAACCGAGGCATCAAGGGTTCAGAAGCGGGAACAGCGCTCAATGCCGTTATGGTAAACCTTACAACAGGAACGGGTCAAGCTGGGAAAGCGATGGATAAACTCGGCATCTCTGCGTTTGACGGCAACGGGAAATTCATCGGATTGGAAGCAACACTCCAGGCATTAAATACCGCCCTTGCCGGATGCACCGAGGAGCAGCGAAATGCCTATCTCGCGGCCATTGGAGGCAAAACCCATGTAGACGCTCTGAACGATTTGATGGCAGGTCTTAATACCGAAGTTGCGGACGGCGTGACAGAATGGTCGGCACTCGAAGAAGAGCTTTATAACGCCAAAGGTGCGCTGGAGCAAATGGCCAGCGTGAAGCTGGATAATCTCAATGGCGACATGGCAATTTTCCAATCGGCGCTGGAAGATACAGAGATCAAGATTTATAAGCACCTTCAAGCACCCATGAGAAATGTGGTGCAATTCGCAACAGATGAAATTTACAAGCTATCGGACGCACTGGTAGAGGGCGGCTTTGTCGGATTGGCGGCAGCCCTCGGCGGCGTTTTGGCAGATTGTCTGCTGGAGGTTTCCTCCTATGCCTCTGATGCCCTAGAGATTCTTCTTTTTACAATTACAGACGGGCTTCTGCAAGGCATACAGGATAACGCTCCGGCACTGGCCGCAGCCGCCGCCGACCTTGTAGCTCAGTTTTTGTCGGGATTTATTCAGTATTACGGTATGTTCTGGACAACAGGCGCAACGCTCCTCGCACAATTCCTGCAGGGCATGAGGGAAAGAATGCCGGATATTATCCAGAGCGCAGTCACCATGATACGCAATCTCTCGAATGGGCTGAAATCTCAATTCCCGACCATCGTATCGGCGGCGGCAGGAATCGCCGTTCAACTGATCGACGGTCTTGCAGAATTCATGCCGGAATTTCTGGGATTAGGTGTGGGGCTTATTGTTCAGCTGGCGGATGGAATCGCCCAAGCAGCGCCCAGTCTGGTAACAGCGGCACTGAATGCAATCTTCATCATCTACAGCAGTTTACTGAGCCAAGCGCCGGAATTACTTTCTGCAGGAATTACGCTCATCGGCGGATTACTTCAAGGGATTACAGACGGGCTGAATTACATTTTTAACGCTGGCGTGGATATTATTGCAGAACTGATTGACGGTCTTCTCGCTTCGCTGCCGACATTAATCAGCCAAGCCGGAAATGTACTGGGCAATTTCATGAAAGGATTGATTAACGCTCTGCCCACTATCGCCACAGGCGGTATGAGAATGATCAATTCGATTGTGCAGAGCATCTCGGCGAATTTGCCGCTGATCATGAAAGCGGGTGTGGATTTAATCCTTCAATTGCTCGATGGGATCATCGACAATCTCCCGTTGCTTATTTCCACAGCGCTAAACATCGTGAATACCCTCGTGAGAGGAATCGCGGATGCACTCCCGACGTTGCTGATCGCGGCGGCGGAAATCATCACTCAACTGGTATTCGGTATCGGGCAAGCTCTGCCTCGCCTTTTAGAGGGTGCCGTTCAGATCATTATCGGTCTGATCACAGGCATTACTCAGAACGCTCCGCAAATCATCGCAGGAGCTATCGAAATTATCGCTCAACTGGCCATCGGGCTGATCTCTGCGCTTCCCGTGCTGATCGCACAAATCCCTGTTTTAATCGCCGGAATCATTGATGGGCTGTTCAGCATCGACTGGCTCCAAGTGGGCTGTGATCTTTTGATTGCTATCAGAGATGGATTCATCCAGATTATACCGTCGTACCTTGATGCAGGGAAAAACCTGTGGAGCAATATGGGCAACGTAGCGTCAACCGCATGGAACGCTATCAGCAGAACGGCGTCTACAATCTGGGGAGGAATTAAAAACGCCATTTCCAACCAGATTCAGGGGGCGCGTGAAAAGTTCTCCACGACAGCAGAGACAATCAAAAACAACGCTTCTGCCGCTTGGAATGCGGTCAAGGCAGTAACGTCTACGGTGTGGGGGATGATTCCGCCCACAATCCGTGACAAGATCGCACCGACAAAAGACACCGTTGTATCGGTTTTTACCGCAATCAAAACGGGAATTTCCACCCAGATCAACGCTGCAAAGACAACGGTGACAACTGTTTTCACAGCAATCAAAACGGGAATTTCCACGTCAGTCAATGCCGCAAAAACTACGGTAGATACAGTTTTCACGGCAATCAAAGCAGGAATTTCCACTCAAATCAATGCAGTGAAAACCACCGTCACGGCGGTCTTCACTGCCATCAAAAAAGGCATCACCGACCCAACAGTATCGGCAAGGGATACGGTAATAGCCGTTTTCACAGCAATCAATACGGGAATTTTCACCCAGATGAATGCCGTAAAGACAACGGTGACAACTGTTTTCACCGCAATTAAAACAGGAATTTCCACATCCGTAAACGCGGCGAAATCAACAGTGACAACTGTTTTCACAGCAATCAAGACGGACATTTCCAACCAAATCAACGCCGCCAAAACGACAGTGACAACTGTTTTCACAGCAATCAAGACGGACATTTCCAACCAAATCAACG
>CAMJHU010000169.1 GCA_946405565.1 uncultured Clostridia bacterium | reverse complement strand
GTTGACCGAATTAATTATATACCGTAAAACAGGTCAACGAAATATTGACAGCACACTAAAATTGTGCTATACTGTTGATGTAAAAAAACACTTGGAGGGATGAATATGTATGCAATGGATTTTGCGCAGGTTGGCGCGAATATTCAAGAACAACTGGACAGAAAAGGGTTTACGCAACAGAGTCTGGCGGATGAGCTTGGTATTTCCAAACAGGTGATGAACAAGATCATCAAGGGAAACAAGGCTATCAATGTAAGCGAATTGGCAAAGATCGCTCACATCTTGGGCACAACGGCAGACGAACTGCTTACCGTACAGAGTGAGCCTGTACTGGCGGACAGCCTGAGCTTTATGGGCAGCATTGATGACGAGAAAACGCTTGAAAACATCAACCTGATGCGTTCCGCCATTGATGAAATCCATATGCTGGAGGAACTTCTGTATGCGTAAGGAATTGAACGAAACTGAAATCAAAGACATAAAAGACCATGCCAGTGAAAAGCTCGGAAAATGCCGCAAAACCAATGATATTATTGGTTCACAGATATTTTCTATTCTCGGTCTTTACGCGAGAGTGATCTATTATCCCTTTGGAAAGGATGCACCGTGGGGCTTTACGAGAATCAGCGGTTCAAAAAATGACGCTTCATTAGAGAAGCCTTTTGTGGCAATCAACACGTCAATCCCCGTTCCGTGTCAGGTCTTTGCTGCCGCACATGAACTCTACCATATCTGGTATGAACACAATCCCGATGTCCTGCCGTCAGATCTTCTTGATGAAGACGATAAAGAGATAAACGAAAAGAAGGCGAACCGATTTGCCGCTGAGTTTCTCATTGATGAAATGATGCTGCGGCAGGAGATTGATACCTATGGCATCAAAAAATTCGATATTAAGTCCGTTTTGCAGCTTGCCGATCTGTTCACGGTACCTTATCGGGCGATGGCGAAGCGTTTGTTTGAAACTGGATTTATTAAAGTGGAGGAGAAAGATATTCTTCTTTCTGAATCCGATGAATCGATAGCGCGGCTCAGAAAAAGATACGCTTTTTCCGCGGGAGAAGCTGACAATAGAATAGCGGTCGATAATCTGGCAGATCTTTCTGTAAAGGCGTATGAGAAAGAATTGATTACCTTTGAAAAACTGGAATATCTGTTAGGAATGTGCGGATTAAAGCCGGAGGATATCGGAATCCAAAAGACAAGCGGAGCGGCGTTCCCTTCTGATGAGGAGTTGGATGAGATCATGGAGGGAGACGAATAAAGACGAATGACGCTACATATCGGAAGCTCGAGTGATGATCGACCCGCACAAACCCAATAAGAACAAGGGCGAGACCTGTTCTCTCGCATATGCCAAAGCGACAGGAATTCCCTATTTTGCAACAGATGAAATGAATCTTCAGCCTATCATAGATTCTCAGTTGAATATGGGAATTGATGACATTAAATGCATGAGAATTGTGGATATTATTCAAATGGCACACGATGACCAAATCAGCGTATCCAGAAAGGTATGCAAGGCTTTATGGATTGTTGCGGGTAAGAAAAAGGACATCTTCGATAAAGAGATCTGGCCTGTTGAAGGTTAGCGGCACGAATCCCTTTTCTTTGTTTAATGCGACGCAAATATTGTGTATTCACGTTATCTTGACAATTCAGGTATAATCGCATATAATACACAATACACACAGTGAGTATGACGTGGGAGCTTGTGAAGTGAGAAAACAGCGAACTTGGAGGTACTCTTTTAAATTTGATATCGAGTGGGAGAAAGGTTATGACAGATAAACAATTCTGGTTAAAACTGGAGGGATATGCCGGACGCAATGACGCATTGTTTGATGTGGTAAGAACGATTAACATTGCCTATAGGCAAAACCTCAATATAATATGCGGGTGTCGACATACTGCGCCGACTATTGTCAATCAGTTATATATCAATATTAACGACAAGGAACCGAATAGAGAAAATAACAGGTTTATGCTTTGTTATACCAGTCTCGCAAAAGGAAATACCGATCCGCTTCTTCCGGAACCATGCGAGATATTACCGTTAAGAGTAGTGGTGGACAATGTGTTGAACAAACCGGTTATTGGTGGTTTGTATTTTAACAGAAACGATGAGAAAAAGTCCTTTGTTGTACCAAAGCAGTTGCTTGCAGGTAGCCCTGATTCTTATAGGACTATTTTAAGTGTCCTCAAACAAGAACCCAATCCATTCAATACGCCTTGGGAAAACACTGATCTAAAATGATGAGGTTAATGAATTTCGTGGAATATCTTATGAGTTATGAGAGAATGTAAGATTCGAACCATAATGAAGTTACATATTTTATTTACTATTTCATCCAAAATATAAAGTTGAAAGGATGCTTGTAATGAGCCGTGAAACGGAAAAAGTGTTTAAGGAATTAGATAAATTTTTAGCGGATAAGGAAATAGAGTCGGAAGAACAGGCTCAGGCGTTAATGGAACAGTTTATGACCCAGTATAATGCATCCTCGTTAATGAGGAAGGGAGAGATAACTCCCGAAACGGCAGATGATTATTTGGAGCTTGCCGAGGGTGCCGATACAAAAAAGATGGGATTAAAATACGCAAAAAAAGCTTTGGAGCTTGAACCGGATAATCTTGACGCTGAAGTGATGGTGGCGGAACTTTCTTCATCAAATTATGAACAATTGATCGAGAAATATCAGAAATTGATAATGAGTGCCACCGAAAAGCTGAAAAATGATGGCTATTTTCGAGAAGAATATATTGGTGATTTTTGGGGCGTTTTAGAAACTCGTCCTTATATGCGTCTGTTAGATAAGTATGCAAGTCTTCTTGTCAATACAATGAGAATCAGGGAGGCAATGAAACAGTATGAGGAAATGCTGCGCCTGTGTGAAAATGATAATTTGGGTGCACGATACCGTCTCATGCATTTGTATGTGTATTTTGAAGATGAGCAAGCAGCACTCGCTCTTTATAATCAATATGAGCAGGAAAACAGCACACAATTTTTGCTGCCCTTGTCAATTCTTTACTATAAAAAGCTGAACCTGAAAGAGTCTCTGAAATATCTTAAACTGCTGAAAAAGGCAAATAAAGACACCCAGGAGTTTTTCGAGGCAATCATAAACTACGATATGGGGGACTATCTGGAGAATAGAAATCCATTTGGGTATAGACCTTTTACTATCGAGGAGTTTTTCGTGGAAATGGAAGAAAATCATTTTATTCTGGCATCAATGACCAGCTATTATGATTGGGCACTGAAAAAAATGAAGAACATGAAATAACTATCCCATTCTTCATTTATACAGACATTGCTCCTTTTCTTTGATTAATGCGACGCAAATATTGTTCTTTGACCACATCTTGACAATCCTGAGAATATCGAGTACAATACACACAGTAATCATGTTGTAGGAACTGAATGATAAAACAGGCTTCTTCATACAAGGAGAGCAAACCCTAAATCACCCCAGAATCCAGCAAAAAATCAACCAAGCCAATATTCAGCACGCCATTGTCATCATACCAGCGTTTGCGGATATCCTTGCGGACAATGATTTTCGGGAAGGAATCGCCGGTCAGAGCAAACGGTCTTAACTCCTGCTGTGCCTTATCTTCATCGGGAAGGGCAAAGGCTGATTGAATATACACTTTTTTGCCGCCCCTTGAGGCGATAAAGTCTATTTCACGTGCAACCCTTGAATAACCGCCTGATGTGTTCTTTTCATTGGAGTAAACTACGCCGATGTCAACGGAGAATCCCCTGATAATCAGTTCGTTATAAATAATATTCTCCATGATGTGAGTCATTTCCTGCTGGCGGAATCCGATGCGGGCATTTCTCAGACCTATGTCTTCGCAGTAGTATTTGTAAGGGTATTCAAAATACTTTCGCCCTTTCACGTCAAAACGCTTGCTTTCACTGAAAAGAAATGCGTCTTCCAGATGGTCAATATAATTGGAAACCGTGTTCTGAGAGAAGTCCTCTCCCGTTTTTGAACGTAAAGTATCGGCTATCTTCTTGGGATTGGTGAGCGAACCGACAGAGGAACAAAGCAAGTCCAGCAGTTGACCGAGAATGTCCTCGCGTTCTATCTTTTTTCTTTCGACGATATCCTTAATATAGACCTCGGAAAAAAGCGAGGAAAGGTAGTTTGCTTTAGCCGTGTCGTTGGGACGTGAAAGCACAAGCGGCATTCCGCCGTAGAATGCATAGCTTTCAAAAGCGTCTTCCTTATCACCGCTGACAGCGGAATAAAACTCTGCAAAGCTGAGAGGGTGAACGCGTATTTCGTCGCTGCGTCCTCGGAATTCAGTCAGAATATCCTTGGACAGCATCTTTGAATTGCTGCCTGTGACATATACGTCAAGGTTTGGCAGTGAACGCAGATCATTCAGTGCATCGTAGAACGTAATAGCTCTCCCGTCAGAATTGTAAGGATTTCTTACGCTGTCCGACATTTGTATTTCGTCCACAAAGAGATAAAACTGCGCAGAGGTTCCTTCCGCTTTGCCCCGCACAAATGCAGCTAATTCCAAAGGATTGCGATACCGGATATCTTTGGTCAGATCAAGCTGGATGGAGATAATCTGTTCGTCAGCAACGCCCTGTTCACGCAGATAGTTCTTGAAAAGCACATTTAAAAGATAGGACTTACCGCAGCGCCGAATGCCTGTGATAACCTTAACCTGACCATCCCACATATAGTCCATGATTTGCTGTAAATATCTGTCTCTTTTGATTTCCATCATTATACCTCACTGAAAAGTACGGCGAGTATTGTTGCTACTTTTCATTATTATAACACGCTTATCATGGATTAGTCAATATCGTTTTGCGTCAATTAAATTAATCATTTTATTAACGAATTATTCATTTGAAAGTCTTGATTAATCACAATAATATGCTATAATTGTAATTATAATGGTGAGAAATTATTCATTGTAGTGCGGTGCAATTTAGCGGGAGGTGAAGTTGAAATTGAAGCTCAATATTGACAAGATGGGCATGATAAATGCCACTTCCTATTTGAGTGCCCCGAATGACGCTTTGCTGTACCGGACCATTATGCGGACGCTTTACATAGAAAAGGAATCCTATCGTTCCCAGATGAGTACGGAGGAACTTTTTGACAGCCTGAAGCAGTATGACGAGTTTTCTGATGTCACGCTGGATAAGCTGAAGAACGCTCTGTCGCAGCTTACGGAATGGGGTTGTGTTTCGCCGATGCAGGATCCCAGGAGAGTACGAACCATTGAGGAGTACCAGAACAAAGTATATCGTTATTCGCTGACGGAGGACGCCTTGATCATTGAACGAATGACGGTAGAATTGGAGCAGATGTTTTCCCAAAGTAACACACTTTCATCGTCTTTGCTTGTTCGGATTAACGATGCGGTAAGGGATATTCCGGTGGTGATGAAGGAGAAAAGCAATAAGGAATTGAATGAGTGGTGGCGGAATTTGCAGGAGGATTTTAAAAGACTCAACCGGAATTTCAGCGACTACCTTTTTTCTTTTT
>CAMJHU010000168.1 GCA_946405565.1 uncultured Clostridia bacterium | reverse complement strand
GCGATTCTGACCGGCGGTACTGTCATCAGCGACGAGGTTGGTCTTCAGCTCACTGAAACCGGCATTGACCAGCTCGGTCAGGCGCGTCAGGTCAAGATTACCAAGGAAAACACCACTATTGTGGACGGTGCGGGCGACAAGGACGCTATCAAGGCAAGAGTCGGACAGATTCGCACCCAGATCGAAAATACGACTTCCGAATTTGACAAGGAAAAGCTCCAGGAACGCCTTGCCAAACTTGCGGGCGGTGTGGCTGTCATTCGCGTCGGCGCCGCTACCGAGATTGAAATGAAGGAAATGAAGCTCCGCATTGAGGATGCACTTGCCGCTACCAAAGCTGCCGTAGAGGAAGGCATTGTCGCCGGCGGCGGCGTGGCACTGCTCAATGCCATCGACGCGGTTGCTCCTTTGGTCAACGAAACCTCCGGCGATGTGCAGACCGGCGTCAAGATTGTCCTTAAGGCGCTTGAAGAGCCCACCCGCCAGATCGCCGCCAACGCCGGACTGGAAGGCTCGGTCATCATCGATACCATCAAAAAGTCCGAGAAGATTGGTTATGGCTTCAACTTCGCGACCGATGAGTATTGCGATATGATTTCCGCCGGCATTGTCGATCCTACCAAGGTGACCCGTTCCGCACTTGAAAACGCCGCTTCCGTGGCTGCTATGGTGCTGACCACCGAGTCGCTCGTCACCGACAAACCCGAACCGCCGGCACCTCCCGCACCGATGGATCCCGGCATGGGCGGTATGTATTAATCCACAGACGACACCATCCGCGGTTTGTCTGAACCATTGAAATTTTCGTGCCGCTGTGATAGTGTGATAGACAACTATGACAGCGGCACTTTTCTATGATTTCATCGCATCGATTGTGTATATTTTACAAATATCATGTGGCTAAATAACCAGTATTTATATATATAGCTAAATTTGCATATTTAATCAAATGAAACTTGCACAAAAAATAGTTTTGTGATAGAATGATTACAGACAAAACGATAGATGTACGAAACGGTTTTGTATATCTGTCATTATTTTCAGGAGGCCATTGCTATGTCTGAGTTTTTTGTAAACACCTACGATGAAGAAGAAGATCTGCCGCCCATCGTTCTGCCTATTCCCTATGAGGAAGAGGACGAAGAAGCGATTCTGACTGAAATGAGAGCCAGAAAATCCAAAGAGGTAGAAGTGGAAGAGGTCGAGGAGCCGATCATTCTGCCCATTCCCTATGAGGACGAGGAAGCGGAAAACGCCCGCAACAAGATCAAGGAAGCCAAAGTCGCCAAGAAGGTGGCTGATACCACTTCTCAAGCCGCTGTTGCCTTTGAGCAGAAAGCAGTGGAAGCCGAAGCTGTGGCTGCCGCAAAGGTAAAGGCTGCTATTGAGGCTGCCAAACTTGCCGCTACCCAAAAGCTCCAGGAAGCCCAGCAGATGCAGGAAGCCATCCGTATGGCGGAGCAGGCGGAAAGAGAAAGACTTGCTGCTGTGGCAGAAGCCGAAAAGGCTAAGAAGGAAGCCGCTGCCAAGGAAGCTCTCGCCAAGAAAGCTGCTGCTCAGGCACAGGCTGCGGAAATGGCCGCACAGGCTGCGATTAACGCCATCAACAAGGCGGCTAAGAGATAAATTCTTTTTCAGGCTTTCCGATGATTCCTTCCAGACCGTTCCTTCTGAGAAACGGTCTGGGAGGTTTTTTGTATGATTTTTCAACTTGCCAAATTTATTTTTCATTTTGCCTGAATTGAAAAATAAAACTACTTGATTTTCAGCTTTCAATATGATAAAATACTAGTCAAGCAATCAAATACAGGTGTAATGGCAATGATGGCATTTCAGTAACCGTCCGTGTCTCCAACCCCCCCATTGCAGAGAGAAGATGTCTTGGGCTGTGAACATCTTTCGGGTGAGGCAGCGGTGAATTTCGGTGCCGGAGCCGGTTGTTCGAACCGTCAGTTTTTCTGATACGCCGCACGGCAAGGGCAGTCCGCTTTTCCCTGCGTTATGGGGACATAATGGGCATGATGGATGCCATGCGTCAATATGCCAATTTGGGTGGTATAGCGAAAATTCGCAGCGATCATTCGCAACGGGATTTCGTCCCATAGGGACGGGGTCTTTATTTTTTTGCCGCTTTCTTGCGTTACACCGGTATGCCCATCACAACAAGGAGGAAGCCAGCAATGGAGAAAAAAATTGCTAAAATTATGGAAGATTTTGCTGAGGCTGCCCGAAGCGCATCCGATTCCACGTCTGTGGAAAAGCTGCGCGTCGCGTTTCTCGGCAAAAAAGGTGAGGTCGCTGAATTGATGAAGGATCTCAAATCCGCGCCTTCCGAGCAGAAGAAGGAGTTCGGTCAGAAAATCAACCAGCTCAAAAAAGAGGTGGAGAGCAGACTGGCCGATCTGACCGCCGCCATCGAACAAAAGGAATTGCAGGCACTGATTGACAGTGCCGAATGCTATGATGTAACCATGCCGTCCGCCGTAGAGACCGGTTCCTATCATCCCATCACGCTGATTCAGCGCGAGGTGGAGGATATCTTTGCCGCGATGGGCTTCACCATTGAGGATTACGACGAGATTGTGGACGACTACCACTGCTTTGAGGCACTGAATATCCCCAAGCACCACCCCGCCCGCGATATGCAGGATACCTACTATCTCGACAACGGACAGCTCCTCAAAACCCATACATCCGCCGCACAGAACGCCATTATGCGCAAATACGGCGCTCCGCTGCGCGCCATCTTCCCCGGTCGCTGCTTCCGCAACGAAGCTATCGACGCCTGCCACGAGAACACCTTCTTCCAGATGGAAGGCATCATGATCGACAAGGATATCTCGATCTCCAATCTCATCTACTTCATGAAAACTATGCTTTCCGAGGTCTTCCAGCGCGACGTACAGGTACGTCTCAGACCCGGCTTCTTCCCCTTCGTGGAACCCGGCTTTGAACTGGACATCAGCTGTCAGGTCTGCGGCGGCGTCGGCTGCCCCTCCTGCAAGAATTCCGGCTGGCTGGAATTGTGCCCCTGCGGCATGATTCACCCTAACGTCCTCACCGCCGGCGGCATCGATCCCGAAGAATACACCGGCTTTGCATTCGGTCTGGGACTGACCCGTCTGGCGATGATGAAGTACGGCGTCAAGGATATCCGCACCTTCAACAGCGGCAATCTCAAAGCGCTTTCTCAGTTTGAAAGCCTTTAATTCATACATTCAGGAGGTAGTTTACTTTGCTGGTTTCAATGAACTGGATACGCGATTTCGTTGACCTGGACGGGCTCGATATTGACGCGTTGATTCATAGATTTACTCTTTCCACGGCGGAAGTCGAGGAAATTTATCATTACGGCGAAAATACGCACAATGTCGTCGTAGCGCAAATTCTTTCGGTGGAAAATCATCCGAATTCCAAAAAACTCCATCTGCTCAAGGTGGACACCGGTGAGCAGGTGGTTGACTGTGTCTGCGGCGCCCCCAACGTCCGCGAAGGCATGAAAGTCGCCTTTGCCAAGGAAGGCGGCTGTGTAAATGGCATTGCCATCACCAAGGCAACGGTCGCGGGCTTCGATTCTTACGGTATGTGCTGCTCGGAACATGAGCTGGGTATCAGTGCCGATCACTCCGGCATCATGGAAATCACCGATGACATTCCGCTCGGCACCGATCTCAAATCCGTGTATGACATCGAAGATACTGTCTTTGAAGTGGACAATAAATCGCTCACCAACCGCCCCGACCTCTGGGGACATTACGGCATCGCCCGTGAATTTGCCGCGCTGACCGGTCAGCCTCTTAAACCCATTGAAAAAACAGACACATCTGTATATGCCGACCTCCCCCCTGTCGACATCGACATTCAGGACACGGAACATTGCTACCGTTACAGCGGTATGAAGGTTGACAACGTGACGCAGCACGTCAGCCCGGTCAATATGCGCATCCGCCTCTTCTATTGCGGCAGCCGCGCGATCAATCTGCTTGCCGACCTGACCAACTATCTGATGATGGAACTCGGTCAGCCCATGCACGCTTTTGACCGCCGGAAGGTAGACTGCGTGGAAATCAAACGTTTTGACGCGCCTTTCCGCTTTAAAACCCTCGACGGCAACGAACGCGACATTGACGAAAATACGCTGATGATCTGCTCCAAAGGCGAGCCGGTCGCTATCGGCGGTATTATGGGCGGTCTGGATTCGGAAATTGAGGATGACACCACTTCCCTGCTGCTCGAATCCGCTAACTTCGACGGCGTGTGCATCCGCAAATCCTCCCAGCGTCTGGGGCTGCGCACCGACGCCAGTATGCGCTATGAAAAAATGATTGATCCCGAAATCACCTCCACTGCCATTCAGCGCTTCCTCAAGCTGCTCATGGATATTGATCCGGGCGTTCAGGTGGTCTCTTCCCTCTCCGATCAGTATGTGCATCATTATGACACCGTGGAGCTGACCTTTGACAAGGCATATGTCGATCGCTACACCGGTATTGAAATTTCAGACGAGCGCATTATCGACACCCTGACCGCTCTCGGCTTTGATGTTAAACATGATGGCGCAACCTTCGATGTGACAGTTCCCTCTTGGCGCGCCACCAAGGACGTCACTATCAAGGCGGATATCATTGAGGAAATCACCCGTATCTATGGCTACGATAATTTCAAGATCACTACTACGCTCAGTCCGCTCCGTCCGGTGCGCAAGAGTCTCAACAAGACCGATGAATATTATGCCAAGGATTTGCTGGTGGAAAAATTCAAGCTGCACGAGATTCACTCCTACATCTGGGCGGATTCCAAGAAATTCGGCGAACTGAATATGGATGTGGAGGACAATGTGAGGCTCCTCAATTCTATCAATCCCGATCATGTGGTGCTTCGCAACTGCATGGTGCCTACGCTGCTGACTGCCGTGAATGAAAACAAATCCTTCGGCACGGAATATGGCATCTTCGAGATTGCCCGCGTGATCGACGGTCTGCGGGAAGACGGTACCTGCAACGAACGCAAAAAGCTCGGCATCGTTCTCTTCAGCCGCGACTGCGAGGAAAAGCAACTCTTTTTCCGCCTGCGCGATATGATTTCGCTCATGATCGGCAATCTGCGTCACAAGCCGGTCACATTCACGCATATGGAAAGCTTCCATAACTGGCAGCATCCGGTCAATACCGTCGAAATTGCGGTAGAGGGCATCAAACTGGGCTTCCTCTCCACCCTGCATCCGCTCACATCCATCAAAATCGACAAGAAGGCAGCCATTGTCTGCGCGGAAATCGACATGGACACCTTCATGACCGTTCCCAAGGACGAACTCGATTTTGTGGAACCATCCAAATTCCCCGGGATTGACATTGACCTCACCATCCTGCGTGATCCCAACGTTACCTACCGCGATATCGAAACCATTATCAAAGCAAACAGCGGCGAATTCCTCCGCTCGCTTACCGTCACCGATGTGTATGACGGAATTATCAGCAGTATCACACTGCGTCTGGGCTTCTCTTCACCCGACAGAACCCTCTCGATGACCGAAAT
>CAMJHU010000167.1 GCA_946405565.1 uncultured Clostridia bacterium | reverse complement strand
TTTGGCGCAAGCTCTTTCCTGTTCATCAAATCTAATTTTGGGATAAGTTCTAAGTCTTCCTGAAATGAACGCCACTCGTACTTTACGTTTTTGGATTCCAAATGATCTTTATTGGTTCCGACAACAACCAATATCTCGGCTTCGTCCAATGCGTCGTCTATTTCATCACGAAAATCCGACGTAGACAAATCCTTTTCGCTGAAAAAGGTTTCGATTCCTTTGGCTTTCAGGGTTCTATGTAAATCGGCAGCTAATTCATAATCTCTTGTCTTTCCACTGCCGTCCAGCGCATTGCGCTTGAATGATATAAATACTTTATATCTCATGGAAAATGTCATCTCCTTGCTTTTTTGTAGACAATCATCTTGTTTATTTTACATCATTATCTGACATTTTTTCAATAGACTTCATGAAAAATTCTGTGCTGCTTTGGATTTGCACGCCGGACGGCGCGGAGAATAGTAAGAATTTATCCCAAAATCAGAGTTGAAAAGAAATATGTGAATGACAGAAAACATCGTAGCAATACGGTGTGTTTTTTGTTCATAACTGTTAGTAATGATTATTGCCGACTTTCAGAAAAAAATATTCCGAATTGTAATATTGGGGAGGCATATGGTTTTCCTGGCATTCGGGTATACCGGAGGCGCTTCGCTGCGAAAATATACCAATTTTTCATATTTAGTTATATTATTCTTTCTATCGTCACTTCTTTGCCGTACGCAACGGAGCGTAGCATGATTTTTCAGCGTTTGCAACCCTTTTTTGATGGTGCTACCCGCCAGTCCGTGCTATACTGAGCGCAACAACCAAACACAAAAGCCAATCACAAAAGGAGTCATTCAAACATGAAAAACACAGAAAAGAAAAACAACGTCATTCTCTCCGCAAGTCATTTAGTAAAGAGCTTCCGCAGCGGCGATGTGGAACAGACCATTATCAATGACCTCGATCTGGACATCTTTCAGGGCGACTTCACCGTGATCATGGGATCCTCCGGCGCGGGCAAATCCACATTAATGTATTCGCTCTCCGGTATGGATAAACCCACCTCCGGCACCATTACCTTCTGCGGCGAGGAAATCACTTCCTACAATGCCGACAAACTCGCTGTCTTTCGCAGGAAGCACTGCGGCTTCGTCTTTCAGCAGATTTACCTCCTCGACAAAATGAGCCTTATGGACAACGCGCTGACTGCCGGACTGCTGGTCGGCGGCAAAAAGAAAGAGATCGTCCGGCGCGCCGAAGCATTATTTGAAAAGGTCAACCTCCCCGAAGTCACATGGAAAAAGCTCCCCTCTCAGATCTCCGGCGGTGAAGCGCAGCGCGCCGGCATTGTGCGTGCCGTCATCAACCGTCCGGAAGTGCTCTTTGCCGACGAACCCACCGGCGCGCTCAACTCGAACAACTCGGACGCGGTGCTGGATGTGTTCACGGAACTCAACCGCGACGGACAGAGCATTATCATGGTGACGCACGACAAGAAATCCGCCCTTCGCGGCAGCCGTATCATCTATCTGCGCGACGGCAAAATTTTCGGAGAATGTGATCTGGGAAAATACACCTCCGACAACGCCGGACGCGCCGACAAGCTGAACGCTTTCCTCACCGAAATGAATTGGTAATTTTTTATCTCATGAAATTAGGAACGGACAGGAGACAACGATTATGAAACAGATCAGCCATCTTTCCCTTTATTTTTTTAAGAAGGACAAAAAACAAATCCTTTCCTTCGGTATCATTATTCTGATCACATCGCTTATTCTGAATCTTGCGACTGTGCTGGCGCTGCGTATCGACCCAGCCTACGACAGACAGTCCGATGAACTTCACAGCGCGGATATCGACATGGTGATTCCAAAAATGACGGATTCCGCCGCACTGTCGGCTGCTGTCCGTAGCCATGCGTCGGTAGCGCAGCTCGAACAGCAGCGTGCCATTCTCCAAAAAGCCGTGATGAAGGATTTTCGCGGCACTGACTTTGAATTGAACATCCTGTTCTACAATTGGGACAACCACCGCTCCATTCATCAACTGTCTCTCATAGAACGCAGCGAAAAAACATTGTCCGGTGAAAATACAATTTACCTGCCGCTCTACATTGCCAAATTCGGCGAGTACGCCTTGAACGAAAAAATCACATTCTCCATGGACGGCAGGGATTTCACCTACACCGTCGCGGGCGTGGTGCAGGAAATGCAGTACGGCAATGCCAGTGCGGAGATCATGGGTGTTTTTCTGCCCGATGATCCATACAGGCAGCTGGCGGAGGAATATCCTGGCAGCGAGGTGGTCAATTATGCCGTGCGCACCGTGGAAGGGACAGACAACCGGACCCTGCTTGCCGATCTCCGCAAGACTGTCGAAGAACATCAATCCCCTGTTCTTTTCGCTTTGACAAGCGAGGCAAAGAAGCAGTCCCGCATGATGGTGACCAATCTGCTGACGATGATACTCACGGCGTTTGCGGTCATCGTGCTGCTTGTGAGCATATTCCTTTGTCAGTTCCGCATCAAAAACACCGTTTGCGAAGAAATGGCACAGATGGGCGTGCTCAAATCGATGGGCTTTACATCGGGCGGCATTATCAGGGCGATCGTGCTGCCCTACACGGTCGCGGCGCTGATTTTCTCGGCAATCGGCGCGGCAGGCTCCTATGTGCTGCTTTCCTCGCTGGTCGATGTGCTGGCATTGCAGGCGGGCTTCCGATTTGAAGTGGCATTCAGCGCGGCGGCACTGATACTGACGGTGGCTTTGCTCACAGGCGTGACGCTGATATTCACATGGCTGGCGGCGGGCAAAATCCGTCATCTCCAGCCGATTGCCGCCATTCGCGGAATGGCGGAAGGCAATGGCATGAGAAAGAACCGCTTTGCCATTGCCCGCACTCCCGGCAGCGTAAATGGGGTGCTGATGCTTAAGCAAATGGCAGCCTCCGCGCAGCAGAATGTGCTGCTGTTCGTAGTGCTGTTTGTCATAACCATTCTCATTGCATTTTCGGGCAGCCTGTTTTATAATGTTGTTATTGAACCTGACCATTTTATGAACACGCTTTCCGATGAATCGCCCGACGTGATATTGCAGGTATCCTCTTCCGATATCAGCCGCGTGAAACGGACCGTCGGTCATCTGAACGGAGCGGATAAGGTGCTGTCCTACTCGGTATTGCAGTTGAAGGTGGAGGACGAAAATGCCATTGCCTTCGTCTGCGAGGATTTTTCCAAGGCACAAAACAATTGCTGCTATGAAGGACGCAATCCTTCCTCCGACAGGGAAATCGCCATTGGCAATGCTTTGGCGGAACGCCTCGGCTGCATCATCGGCGATACCGTTGATGTGACTTATGGCAATCACAGCCGTTCTTATCGTGTGGTGGGACTGGTGCAGAGCGTCAACAACCGCGGCGAAATCTGCGAGTTGACAGAAGAAGGTTTGGCAGCCATATCGGAAGATCCATTGCGTTCCCTGTATGTCTATCTGAATGAAGGAACCGACGCGGAAAAATTCATTGACAAAGCAGAAGCCGTTTGCGGTGAAGACATTGTCAACACGGTCAACGCCGCGAAGAAGCAGAGCGAGGCGCAATCCATGTACAACGCCATTGTGAACATCGTGATTATCGCCGTCTTTGCCGTGACAATCCTGATCGTGCTGCTGATCCTGTATGTCATTATCCGCTCCATGATCACACAGCGCCGACAGGAATACGGCATTTTCAAAGCCATCGGCTATTCAGGCAGACAGCTTGTCGCCCAGACAGCCGGAAGCCTGATGCCTGTGACCGTCGCAGCGGCGCTTTCATCAGCACTGCTTGGGCTGGTTTATCTTCCCGCGGTCTATGATGTCATCTTCGGCATGATAGGGGCGATGAAGAACCGGATGGAGCAGCCGGTCAGCGTTCTGCTGCTGCTGGCGGCGGCGGAAATCGCCGTAACGCTGCTCATCGGCGTATGTCTCGCAAGACCCATCAAAAAAATAGAAGCCTATTCTCTTATCAAAGAATAATTATATTAAGAAGGACGGAATGCGTTATGGATTTCGGACAGAAACTCAAGGAAATCAGAAAGAACGAAGGGCTTTCACAGGAACAACTCGCCGAAAAGATCGGCGTTTCCAGACAGGCGATCACTAAATGGGAAACCGGCAAGGGAATGCCCGACATCGAAAACATGATGATACTGGCGGAAATCTTCAAGACCACACTCGACGATCTGGTATCGCAGTCCATTCAGCAGAGCGCGAAAAAACCGCCGGTCTATCACAGCGAAACTTCCTATGATATAGAGCAGCTCACACATTTTGACATGAATATAGGCACAGCCCGTTCTCTGACGGTTCTCACAGGAGAGGACGAGAAGCTGCACATTGACCTCGCGTCGGAGGAAATGGAAAACATCGGTTCCCTTTTCAAGGTCAAGCTGGACGAGAAGCGCGGCAAGCTGGACGAGAAGCGCGGCAAGCTGGACGTAGACTGTATCAAAAAGGACGGCGTGAGCCGTTATGAAACCGCTGACGCACTTTCAGTGACAATTACGCTGCCGAAGGGACTGACCGGGCGCTGCGAGATTGGCGCCTCTGTCAAGGAACTTCACCTGACAAAGCTCACGCTGGAACTTCTGGAATACGACGGCGAAGCGCAAAGCGTCATCATTTCCGACTGCTGCGGCAGCGTTGAACTGACCTCCCGCACCAACTACGACATCACGGTGGACGGCATACGCGGCTCCCTCGAAATCAACCAGTGGAAATCCGGCAGCGTGGTGCATATTCCCGAGGACGCGGATTTCCGCGTCCGGAACAAGGGGCGGGGCTGTCATGTGTTTTTTCAGAAAAACGGCGAGGCGACAGAAACCGGCGGTCGTGAGAACAGTGAAAATCTTCTTTCTCTCTCCGGCGTACAGTCGGAATTGATCGTTGATTTACAGTGATTTTCGTTTTTTAGCGCCTGTTCCGTATCTCTTCTGCCGTATGCAGCTGGATTTGTCAGCAGGCTCAAATGATACAATCAGCCGTCCGTGAGATGATGGATTACGCATCTCATGGGCGGCTGATGTTCTATGGGTATCTATATTTGCAAGGTGCTTTTTTTCCGTAATATGGATATCCTTTATATTCTGTCACGAATGGCTTTTTTGAGCTTGCGCACGTAGGCTTCCGGCTCGGAGGACTGATAGCCGCAATGGGCATAGCCGTGAATGTCCTCAAATGTGGCGTCCGGATAGAGCTTTATCAGACGGGAACGGGAATCGCGGGCGGGTTCCTCGTCCGAGAAAAAGAAGATAAAGCTCTTTTGCGCGTCGGTCGAAAAAACGGGCGGATCGCATTGGTAGCAGATCCTGACCATGTTTTTAAGGGTCTTTTGGGAGAAGGTGCGGCGTTCCCGCGCCATCGACTTGATCATGCCCTCATATTGGCTGATTTTGCCCTTTGCGACGAATTTCACAAAGGGATTGTTTATGATATTCCGGTATGCCTCATCGGGATCATCGGTATCGAACACCTTTCCCAGCGTGCGGAATTTTTTGTACATCACGC
>CAMJHU010000166.1 GCA_946405565.1 uncultured Clostridia bacterium | reverse complement strand
CCTGTTCCTCATAATTCACGGCGGACTTCCGGTATCGAAGAATCATGCCGGTGTGCTGCCAGTAAATCACCGCTGTCAGCAGACAAATCATCAGATAGGTGAATTTGTCGCCGACTGCCAACATTCCGATCAGCGATAGAGCGAACAGATACGGCGGCAGACGCAAAACACTGACCGCGTCGCCAATCGCTACCGGCAGCAGTACCGTAAACCCACCGCCGCAGTATTTTATGCCCGCCAGCACGCAGACCGTCTCCGCCACCATCAGACCGTACCGTTTTGGGGAAGCGGTTGTTTCGTAAACCGCCATGACAAAAGAACAGACAGCCGCCATTGCCAGCGTGAGAACATTACTGCGATAAGCAATCTCACTGTGCAGCAGCATATACGCCGCCATCAGCAGCACATAGCCCAATTTGACAAAGATAAAATAGTGTTTTTCCCACAATTCCGACAAACGGAGGTTTTCACTGTTCACCGGCAACCAGCTCCTTTCTGCCATTATACCACGGCAGGGATGGTTTGTCACGCAAAAATCGCAGGCAGGAAACGGATTTTCCCACCCGCGATGATCGAATATTATTCCTTTTGCGCATTGTCCGAAAGCCGCGCGGCAAGGTAGCCCGCTGTGAGAATCACCAGCAGAAACGCTGCCGAAGCGATGAAGTAATTCGTGTAAGCGCCGTTCTGTCCTTTCATGAGCATTTCGGCGGTAATCATCACCCATTTCTGGGGCATAAGCAGCGACAGCTTCTCCCACCAATCCGGCAGCGTCACAAAATCAAAGTAGACTGCCGCTAAGAGATTGGAGAACACCCACACGCCGAAGGAAGCATAGACCGCAAAGGTGGTGTTTTGGAAAAACAAACCGAATACCAGCGCCATCCAATTGTAAATCAGCCCCATCATACCGATCAGCAGCAGATAACTGCCGAACGGGATACCCACATCGGTGCCGACAAAGACGGCTGTGGCAGCCGCCACAACAGCGGTTTGCAGCAGCGTGACCATCACGGCAGTCAGCGTCTTTGACGCGACGTATTTGATCATGGTAACGCCCGACATCTCAATGCGCAGCAGCGATTTATTGTCGCTCTCCGTCACCACCAGATTCGCCACAAAGCAGCCCGTCAGCACAAAGGCGAGCGACAGCACCGCCACGGCATAACCGATATCTCTCAGCTGGTTCATTTGTGTCTCGGTGAGCGCATGGCTGTTCCCTGTGACAATCGTATGAACCGACGGCAGGTTTTCAAAGGCGGTTTTAGCGCTGCTGACTGCCTGCGATTGGTTTTCGGCAGACAGCGCACAGCCCGCGATCACAGAGAGATTGGCGTTGATTTTGCTTTTGAGCAGGTCAAACCGCCCGTCCTTTTCGCCGTTCAGAATGACGAGCGACGGATTTTCCCCCTTCATGAGCTTCTCTGAAAAGTCGTCCGGAATATAGACCACGCCTGCCATGAAACTGCGGTCATAGGTGTCCTGCACCAGCGCCTTCAATTCGTCAGACGAGAGCGGGTCGCTCCTGTAATGACCCACCGAACACCAGTCTTCCGCCGCCAGCGATTGGAGCAGCAGTTCTGATAATTCGTCCTTCGCCGCGTCTACAAAAAGAACGCTGACATGGTTGGTGTCCATGATGACGGTGCTGTCCATATTCCCGATTTGCGCCACACCGCCGTGGGCATCGGCGTAATTATCGCTGGTCTGTACCATATGCAGCGCCGACGCACCGACCGGCAGCAGCACCACACACAGCAGGAATCCGATGCTGCGGAGCAGCAGCTTGCAGTTGGTTTTTGTCATTGTCCAAAAAGCACGCATCAATTCAGCTCTCCTTTCCGATTTTCACAGCCGCCATTCCCAAAGGAATACAGACCACCGTTATACCGCAGAGAAACAGTACCGCGGGAAGGGTGTAGGGACTGCTGCCGCTCGTGTTGCATTCCACGAGGGAACGCGTCATATAATAAACGGGAGAAAAGTCGCGGATACCGTCCGCCCACGGCGCCCACATATAGGGGCAGAACGAACCGCCGAAGAATCCCCAGTACATAATCAGGCAGTAGCCGAATACCACACAGAGAATGACGTTGCGTATCAGGCTGAACAGCACCGTCGCCAGTGCCGCCGCCGCGATACATCCGAGCAGCAGAATCAGTGCGCAGCGTGCCGTCTGTGACCATGAAAGGTCAAAGAGAAACGTGCAGACCGCCGCACCGAGAAAAATCAGGGTGGTTATGACAATCCCGGAAGGAACGAAACGGCTCAGATAAACAGACAGAGAGGATGCCGGTGAAGTGCGGAAACGGGTACCGATTTTGTTTTTGTTTTCGCTGGAAGTCACCACACCCAGCACAATCATGGAACACCACACGAAGTAGACCGTGTAAGCAATGGTGTAGTACATCTCGGAATCCGGCATGGGCTGGACGTCCATTTTGTATTCGGTCAAATAGTCCTGTATCTGCACCCCCGAAGTGCCGGAAAGGAGGGAGGAAATAATCATCTCCACCACGCTGGCTTCGATCCGGTGATCGTCGGAGCTGTACACGGTGCAGCCGTCGTCGCTGAATGCCGCGAACACATCCGCCTTGCCGCTCTGCACCGCGTTCTCCGCGCTGCCGTCGGTGAGGGAAATCATCTCGATGCCGTTCTCCTTGCCGATGGTGTCCAGTACCGGCTGCATCGGTTCATACACGCAGCCCTCTGAAAAACTGTAGCCCAGCGTGAAGCCGTCAATAGCCAGATTGTCGGTCATTAAATCGCTGAAGACAGCCGAGAGCATCCCCGTCACCATGACCATGAAGACCAGTATCAGGATAATGGGCTTGCAGCGGAGCATTAATTTCAGATTGTTCTTGATGAGAATCATGATCAGCCCTCGCCTCCCGCGTAATCGCGCAGTTTTTTACCCGTGAGCGTGAGGAAGACCTCCTCCAGCGTTACGCTTTCGGGATTCCCATCCGTCACCAGACGGGCAAGTTCATCCCTCGTACCGGTCGCAATAATTCTGCCGTTGTCCATAATGGCAATGCGGGTGCAGATCGCTTCGACTTCTTCCATGTAATGGCTGGTATAAATGACGGTGGCGCCGTTTTGATTGGCTTCCCTGATTTTTTCGAGGATGAAATTGCGCGACTGCGGATCCACGCCGACCGTCGGTTCGTCAAAGATCATCAGATCGGGCTTGTGTCCGATGGAGCAGGCGATATTAAGACGGCGCTTCATGCCGCCCGAGAAGGTTTTGGCGTAGCTGTCGCGTCTGTCGAGCAGCCCGACAAACGCCAGTGACTGGTCCACCGCGTTACGGAGTTCCCTGCCCCGGATGCCGTAGAGAGAGGTGAAAAGCTCAACGTTTTCCCACGCCTTGAGATTGCCGTGAATGGCGAGATCCTGCGGGATGTAACCGATGCGGCGCTTGATCTGTTTCATATGCTTTGCCGCGTCCATGCCGAAGACCTCAATGCTGCCGGAGGTCGGCTTGAGCAGGGAACACACCATATTCAGTGTGGTGGATTTTCCGGCGCCGTTGGGACCGAGCAGACCGAAGATTTCGCCCTCCCGGATTTCCAGTGAGATATGATCGACGGCGGTACGGCTGTCAAATTTTTTGGTCAGCCCATTGATTTTTAAAATCGTTGTCTGTTCCATGATTGCCTCCAAAATACGGTAGATTTGATGTAACCCTAACTGACAATCAAATGATACCATATCACGCTGAAAAAAGGAAGTGCCGTTGGTCACCAAGTACTATGACAAAAGTCATATGATTTTTAAAAAATATTGTTCCTGCCGAATAATCCCAGACATTCGCGGCACAATAATAACGAACCGGGGCGGCGACACAAACGTCACACGAACCGCCGCTTCGGGGAAGAATTACTGAATCATCAGAGGTGGTTTGTTTATGACCGAAAAGGAACTTTTGTATGTGCAGGACGCGCTGGGTCACGAGCAGTATTTTCAGACACAGTGCAAGGAAACCGCGGGACGCATTCAGGATCCCGAACTCAAAAGCTGCGTGCAGCAGCTCTCGGAGAAACACAGAGATTTGTTTCAGAGTTTTTATGGACTGCTGGGTTAATGCACCCGCCATCCGCTGTTTTTGACAGTGAATCATGAATTGCACAGAAAGAGAGGCACACAAGCTCTATGAATGACAAGGAACTCATGGAAAATATGCTGCTGCTGGAAAAGGGCAGCTGCGATCTGTATATGCACGGCACCATCGAAGCCGCCAATCCCGACATCAGCCGCACCTTCAACCGTGCGCTGAACGATTCCCTCTCCATGCAGAGTACGATTTACAGCAAAATGTCCCAGCGGGGCTGGTACGCTCCCTCGCAGGCACAGCCCAATCAGATCAGCTCGGTCAAGCAGCAGTTTTCCGCCCAGTCCTGACCGCTGACAGCGGGTGCCGCTCCGGTTTCCTCCGACAGTCGGAACGCATAAAGACACACTGAAAAAGGCAAGCCGCATACGCACCTGTCAGGTGCCAAACGGCTTGCCTTTTGCCGCATACGTAAATACCCGGCTGCGGTTTATTCTCTTGTTTTGGCGCCCAGACCTTTGAGCGCCATTTTTTCCTGATACATCAGCGCGTCAGCGCGCACGAAGACGTCGTGGACACTCTTGTCCTGCTCCGGCTGGAAGTCGGACAGACCGCCCGACACCACAACCGTTCCTTCCGCGATATGCGCCACGGAAACGTCGTGCAGTTGTTGAAGCAATGCCTCGCGGTTCTTATAATCGCGTCCTTTGAGAAGAACCACAAACTCGTCGCCGCCGGTGCGATAGATGAGACTGCGCCGGAAAATCGCGTGAATCATCTCGCTGGCGGATTTGATGTAAGCGTCGCCGGCTTTGTGACCCAGCGTATCATTCACAAATTTCAGACCGTTCACGTCGCACACCACAATGCCAAAGCGCAGAACTTTGGTACTGTCCTGCATCGCCTCGTCCAGCATATGTTCCATCTCCGCATAAGCGTGCTTGCTGTTCAAACCGGTGAGCGGGTCGGTGTTCGCCATCTTCTGAATGGTGGAGAGTTGCTGCTCACTGGCATCCGCACGCTTGCGCATGAGACCGTAGGCAGTCAATAATACACAAACAGCCGAGCCAAAAATAATCACTACCACTACCACGCTCAGCGCGCTGATCCAGTGGATGCCCTCCAGCTCCTGCTGAATGAACCACGTCTGATCTTCGCCGTAGCCGATATTGACATAATGCTCCTGTATGTTGTTCATGGATGCACGGATTTCATCCATTGTCATCTGGCTGATCCACACCAGCGAAATCAGCAGCAAGTGTGTGATCAGTGCAATCCAGACGGTCGGCGACTGCCCGAGATTATGATTTTTTCCCTTGGAAAGCAGATAGCGGAAATAGAGGATCCCCAGCATGGCCCATACCGCAAAGAGGAAGAGCGCCGCCTTGTCAATGGGATTCTCCGTGGTAAACACATTCAGTCCCAGCACATAAATCATAAAGGCAAACATACTCACCGCGCCGAAGATACCGGTTTTCTTTTCGA
>CAMJHU010000165.1 GCA_946405565.1 uncultured Clostridia bacterium | reverse complement strand
AATTCCCCGCACGGAAACGCTCGATTTGTCGATTTACCGTACGGGGAATTTTTGTCATTTGTTAAAAACCGTTACGCTGCCGAAGCGGGAAAAGCATTACTCCGCCTTGCCGATGCAGCCGAAGATTTCCATCTTGGTCTTGACCATGTCGCGGATTGCCTGTGCGCCGGGTGCGAGGAGCTTTCTGGGGTCGAAGCCCTTGCCTTCCTTGTCCTTACCGGCTTCGATGTAAGCTCTGGTGGCTTCCTGGAACGCGAGCTGGCACTCGGTGTTGACGTTGATCTTCGCCACGCCCAGAGAAATCGCCTTCTTGATCTGGTCAGCCGGGATGCCGGTGCCGCCGTGGAGAACCAGCGGAACGTCGCCGACGGTGTTCTTGACCGCTTCGAGCGTCTCGAAGCTCAGACCGGGCCAGTTGGCGGGATACTTGCCGTGAATGTTGCCGATGCCGGCAGCTAGCATGGTCACGCCCAGATCGGCAATCTGCTTGCACTCGGCAGGATCGGCGCATTCTCCCATACCCACAACGCCGTCTTCCTCACCGCCGATGGAACCGACTTCCGCTTCGAGCGAAAGACCCAGCACGTCGCAGGTGTTGACCAGAATCTTGGTCTTTTCGATGTTTTCCGCGATGGGATAATGAGAGCCGTCGAACATGATGGAGGAGAAGCCCGCCTTGATGCAGGCCTTTGCACCCTCAAAGGAACCGTGGTCAAGGTGAAGCGCTACCGGCACGGTGATGTTCAGCTCGTCGATCATACCCTTGACCATGCCGACAACGGTCTTGTAACCGCACATGTACTTGCCCGCACCCTCGGAAACACCGAGAATCACAGGGGCTTTGAGTTCCTCCGCCGTGAGGAGGATGGACTTGGTCCATTCGAGATTGTTGATGTTGAACTGACCAACGGCATATTTGCCTTCCATAGCTTTGATCAGCATGTCCTTTGCGTTTACCAGAGGCATTGCAGTCACTCTCCAATATGAATAAGAATTTGAATCTGCCGGGCAGGAAAGGATTTCCGCCGACGTCCGCTTCTATTATACATCATTCTTTTGACGATTTCAAATCTTTTTGCCAATTTGTCATTCCAAATGCAAAATTTTTTATTTTGTTCAAATTTTCACGTCTTATCATAGGAATCCTCATTTGACAATGCCTTCCGCTGATGGTATAATCATAGCATCAACAACCACAGCAAAGGCTGACCGGAAGAGAGGGACCGGATATGAATGACAACGGCATGATCGGCTATTGCGGCGTGGACTGCGCGGCGTGCAAGACCTATGCGATTGACCGCGAATGCCCCGGCTGCAAACATACCGATTGGACCCAATGTGAAATCTGCCCGCCCGTCAAATGCTGCCGTCTGCGGCAGATTGATTTTTGCGCGGAGTGTGGCGATTTTCCCTGCGAGATGATGGCGGGTTTCTATGAGGAATCGCCCGGTCACCGCGACGCCTATGAGCGGATATGCCGTATGCGCGGCAGTGAGGAAGGAAAGGACGGAATATAATGGAAAACAAAAAGACAAAAATTTTCATCGACGGCAGCGAGGGAACCACGGGTCTGCGCATTCATGACCGTTTCAAGGGGCGGGATGACGTGGAACTGCTCGCGATTGACTATGACCGGCGCAAAGAGCCCGCCGAGCGTGCGCGGCTCATCAACGCCTCCGACATCACCTTCCTCTGCCTGCCCGACGCGGCGGCACGGGAATCGGTGAGTCTCGTGGAAAACGAGCACGTCCGCATCATCGACACCTCCACCGCGCACCGCACCGAACCCGGCTGGGCATACGGCTTCCCGGAACTCTCGGAGCGGCACAGAAACGCCATCAGAAACGGCAAGCGCGTGGCTGTCCCCGGCTGTCACGCGACGGGCTTTGTTTCGGTGGTCTATCCGCTGATTGCCGGCGGCATTCTGCCGAAGGGTTACCCGATTTCCGCCTTCTCGCTGACCGGTTACAGCGGCGGCGGCAAGAAGATGATCGGCGAGTACTCCGCCACTGCCCGGGAACTCGAACTTGACGCGCCCCGCGAATATGCCCTCACCCAGCAGCATAAGCACCTCAAGGAAATGAAAGCGGTCACAGGGCTGGACAGACTGCCACTGTTCTCTCCGATTGTCGCGGATTATTACAGCGGTATGGTCGTTTCGGTGCCGCTTTATACGGAATTTTTTACGAAATGTAAAAATCCGCAGGAACTTACCGCGTTCTTTGCCGACTTCTACAAGGGAGAAAAATTCATCCGGGTCGATGAAACGGGCGGCGCGGATCTGTACGGCGGGATGCTCGCGGGCAATACGCTGGCGGGATGGGACGGTCTGAAAATTCTCGTCACCGGCAATGACGAGCGCGTGATTGTGTCCGCGCAGTTTGACAATCTCGGCAAGGGCGCGTCCGGCGCGGCGATTCAATGCCTCAACATCATGCTGGGCTGTGACGAGGCGAAGGGTCTGGAAGTGTAATTTGATTTGAAAAACATTATCCACACAATGATAAAGGCTGGTGCGAAAGATGAATCATCAAGAAAAAATCGAAACATTCCGGCAATGGATCAAGGACAGCGACAACATTGTGTTTTTCGGCGGAGCAGGCGTCTCCACCGAGAGCGGTATCCCCGATTTCCGCAGCAAGGACGGGCTTTACAACCAGAAATACGATTACCCGCCCGAGGAAATCCTCAGCCGTACCTTCTTCGACCGCAAGACCGAGGAATTCTACCGCTTCTACCGCGACAAGCTCAATTCGCTGAAATACGAGCCGAATATCACGCATCTCAAGCTGGCGGAGCTGGAACGGCGGGGCAAGCTCAAAGCGATTGTCACACAGAATATCGACGGGCTGCACCAGAAGGCGGGTTCCAAGGCTGTCTATGAGCTGCACGGCAGCGTCCTGCGGAATTACTGCATGAAGTGCGGCAGATTCCACGACGCGGCATTTGTGTTCGGCAGCGAGGGCGTGCCGCGCTGTGAATGCGGCGGCATTGTCAAGCCCGATGTGGTGTTGTACGAGGAAGGACTCGACAGCCGCGTGATTGAGAATTCCGTGCGGGCTATCGCCGAGGCGGATATGCTCATCGTGGCAGGCACGTCGCTGACAGTCTATCCCGCGGCAGGACTCATCCGCTACTTCAACGGCAAGCATCTCGTGCTGCTCAACCGCGACCCCACGCCTTATGACAAACTTGCCCATCTGGTCATCCACGAAAATATGGGCAGCGTCTTCGCGGCAATCGAATAAATAATTTCATATAATCTTCAATCTTTCCCCCAATATCTGTGTTATAATAACTGTTACGATAACATTATTCTCAATCCGGAGGTTATTTCAAATGAATCATTTGCTGAAAATGCTCGACCTTTCGACAGGTCAAATCAACGATATACTCAATCTCGCCGATCAGCTCAAATATGAGCAGAAGCACGGCATCAGCCACCGTCTGCTGGAAGGCAAGACGCTGGGCATGATTTTCCAAAAGTCGTCCACCCGTACCCGCGTGTCATTTGAGGTGGGGATGTATCAGCTCGGCGGTCAGGCATTGTTCCTCTCGTCGCATGATTTGCAGATCGGGCGCGGCGAGCCGGTCGAGGACACCGCCCGCGTGCTGTCCCGCTATCTCGACGGCATCATGATCCGCACCTTTGAGCAGCGCGAAGTGGAAGATCTTGCCAAGTACGGCTCCATTCCGGTTATCAACGGTCTGACCGACTTTGCCCACCCCTGTCAGGTGCTTGCCGATCTCATGACCATCCGCGAGGTCAAGGGACGTCTGGATGGTCTGAAACTCTGCTTCATCGGCGACGGCAACAACATGATGAATTCCCTGATTGTCGGCGCGCTCAAGTGTGGCATGAAGGTCGCGGTTGCCTGTCCGGAAGGCTATGAGCCGGACAAATCGGTCATCGAATTCGCGGCGCAGGTCGGCGGCTTTGAGATGTACCGTGATCCGAGAGGCGCGGCGCGCGCGGCGGATGTGGTCATCACCGACGTGTGGGCGTCGATGGGTCAGGAAGAGGAAGCGGCACAGCGCAGAGCGGTCTTTGCGGGCTTCCAGATCAATGACGAGGTCATGAAGTACGCCAAGAGCGACGCGATGGTGCTGCATTGTCTGCCCGCCCACCGCGGCGAAGAGATCACCGCTGCCATGCTCGAAGCACACGCCAACGAAATCTTTGAGGAGGCGGAAAACCGTCTCCATGCGCAGAAAGCCGTTCTGGTCAAGCTGCTGGGCATGAAGCGCTGAGCTGTCACTTCCGGGACGCAGACAGAATCTATCCGGCAGGGCGTTTTTCATTAGGAAAACCGTCCTGCCGTTATGATATATTATAATGAAAGGAAATGCAAAAAAAAATAAAAAAAGGCTTGACATTTCCTCTAAGCTGTGGTATACTACTCTAGCACTCGGGAGAGTACCACAAAATCATATGAACCATATGCGCTCGTAGCTCAGTTGGATAGAGTGTTTGACTACGAATCAAAAGGTCGGGGGTTCGAATCCCTTCGAGCGCGCCAGGCTGTCTGCATTGTCGGAAGGCAATGCAGACAGCTTTTTTTATCGCTAACAACGTCACCGATTATGAGAAATTGATGAAATTAATTTAGAATTTCCATGAAAAAAAGATTGACATTCAGGAGGTGAAATGGTATAATTTTTACAGTAACGATAGATTGCCGTTGGTATGTCCCATCGGCTGGATTGAGTGCTTTTTAGTGCGGCAGTCTGTCATTAGCCGCTACGACTTGCCCATCGGGTTCGGTTTTGATTGTCGCCGGATCGTGGGATGTGGTGCGGTAAGGTTGTCGTATATTGATCATAATGGAGGATTGATTGTAATGAAATCCAAGAGATTGCTGTCGCTGGCAATGGCGGCAGTCATGTCGGTATCGGCGCTGGGCTACTGCGCTTCCATCAGGACGCCCGTCGGCATCGTCGCAAGCGCGGAAGTAAATTATAATCCGGCTCAAGAAGTGAAAATGCCTGATATTATGGCAAGGGTAACTTATTCAAAAGAAGAATTGGAGAAAATGTGGAAAGAAGGCAACGCTAAAAAGTGTTTCAAAGATGTATATTCTGACGATCCAAATTTCCCCAAGCATTATAAAGATTATATCTGGCTGAACAAAGGGCAGATTGATGCGGGACGGTATCATGCCGTTAATCCTAATACGGATGGTGTATATGAGAAGGGTAATAAGGTAACAGCAGAGGAGGCTGATCTCACACGCGGTTACAAAATTCCGTTCTGGGCGCTGAAACTCAAGACGGATTATAAGGAAACCTTGTATTACAAATTCTACGGCTGGGAACAAGTGCAAGATGATAAATGGCTAACGGGTGACCGTTGCGAAGATGCTTCGCACGCGTTGAATTATACCGATACGGATAATGTGACTGTCAGCCCAAGCGGTGACTCTTATATCGCGACATTTCATATTATTGTCAAGACTTATCTGACGGATGAGGCGATTGCGGAGCATCAGGCGGAAATGGAAAAGAAGTCCGCTGAAAAAAAGGAAACCAACAAGGTCACGGATTACGTTAGTTCCAAAGCCGGAAAATGGAATGGCAGTAACAACGTGTTTAATACCAAGACCTATA
>CAMJHU010000164.1 GCA_946405565.1 uncultured Clostridia bacterium | reverse complement strand
TACGGAGCGATATGACGATGGGGCGTTAAGATGACGACCACACGGTTGATATTTCCTTACGCTCTTGAAACAATCATAGAGCGTAAGGAAATATCAACCGTGTGGTCGTCATCTTCACGCCCCATCGTCATATCGCTCCGTAAATAAACAACCCTGACATCCTCTGTTTTCTTTCCGACAATGATCAGCGTAGCCGGACGGAATTTGGGACTAAATTCTTGTGTTGCCATCAACAATACCTCTTTCTCCATCATTTTGCTATGGGTCATCAGACTTGCCGACCCTCCGGCACACAAGTCGGGAGCACATATGTGCCGGAGGATGACAGGGGGATTACCGCGAACTTCCGGAACTGATGACAATCGTTACCGTATCGTTTTGATAAGCGGAAGCCCCTCCCACCGGTGATTGACTGATCACGCAGTCTTCGGGAACCTCGTCGCTTTCTTTCAGCTTATAGGTTGGTCTCAATCCCGCGGCTTCAAGTGTATTGTTCGCATCCGACAATGATTTTCCAACCACATTGGGAACCTTTACCGGGCGTCTGCCCTTGCTGACCGTTATGGTAACGGTATCCCCTTCTTGGGCAGAGGAATTGGCAGGGGGATTCTGTCGGATGACTTTTCCGCTCGCCACTGTATCGCTGTATTCCTTCACAACATCCGGTTTTAAGTCGCATGAGCGGATGAGTTCCTTGGCATCTGAAACGGTTTCGCCTTCCACATCCGGCACCGTCAGGGGTTTCTCTCCTTGGCTGACGGTAATCGTAACGGTATCGCCTCGGTTTACAGACGTATTGGCTGGCGGAAACTGTTCGATCACAGTGCCTTCGGGTACCGTGTAACTGTATACATTCTTTACATCGACTTTCAAATTCATGGATTTAATGGCTTTTTTAGCATTGGAGGAGGTTTTTCCCTCCACGTTCGGAACCTTGACGATGGCATTGGTGGTCGTAGTGGTCGTCTTGGCGGTTGTCTTGGCAGTTGTGGTGGTGGTTTTGGAAGTCGTGGTGGTCTTAGCGGTTGTTTTGGTGGTCTTAGCCGTGGATTTAGTGGTCGTGGTAGTTATAGCCGTGGTTTTAGCGGTGGTCGTGGTGGTGGCTTTTTTGCCTTTACTCACATAAATAGTAACCGTCGCGCCATTGGCAACCTCTTTTTTGGCGGCAGGCGACTGCCGGATGACTATTCCTTTCTCAACACTGTCGCTCGTTTCTTCCTTGACCGTGACTTTCAGACCCTTTTCCTCAATCTTATTTTTGGCGGCAGCGAACTTGCTGCCCTCCACGTTGGGTACAGTGACGGTCTTTTTGCCCTTGCTCACCACAAGATCAATCGTTGTTCCGGGCGCAACGGATTTCTCCGCGGCAACGCTCTGAGAAATCACGTTTCCTTTGGCGACAGATTCATGATAATCATATTTGATGGCATATTTCAGATTGACATTTTCAAGGAGCCTGATGGCTTCGTTTTTGGTTTTATATGTCACATACGGCACAACGACTGTTTTCTTGCCCTTACTTACCACCACTTTAATGGTAGTGCCTTGTTTGACAGTACTGCCGGATTTCACCGATTGGGAAATAACGGTTCCGGCGGGTTTGTCAGCGTATTTTTCCGATTTTACGTCAAGATATAAGTTGATGGATTTCAGCTTGTTTTTTGCTTCCTGCAGCGTCAGACCCGTTATATTGGGAACACTCACGGTTTCTTTTTTATCCACTTCTTCCAGTCCCAGAGAAACAGCAAGGTTCAAAACAGAACCTACGGGGACACGGGCATTGACCTCCTGATCCTGCCGACAGATTTTTCCTTTTCCTACCGAACTGTATTCCTCGCTGAACTCGCCGGTAAGCTGTAATCTGCTCAGTTCCTGTTCGGCTTCCTCCCGGGTCATTCCGATGAAGTTGGGTACCGTCACTTTTTCGGTTCCCATACTGATTGTGGCTTTTACCACAGAGCCTTTTTCCACTTTGGTAAATTGTTCCGGCTCCTGAAACATGACTTTGTTCTCCGTCACTTTATCGCTGACTCTGGCATCCACAATCATATATTCAAGATCTTTTTCAATAATGATATCTTTGGCTTCATCCGTCATGTGATTGATAATCTCAGGTATCTCCACTTCGTCGGAAGCGGCACCCATAATGACGGAAAAAAGGGAGACAATCAATAAAACAACCACAGCCGCGGCTAAAGCACCAACCGCTTTCATCCATCGGGGAAATGCGCCGATATCGATTTTTCTGTTTTTTATGACAAGCCAGTTTGCTTCCGCTTCACCTGTAAGCTCTTTTTTAAATTGTGCGGCAGATTGCGTCCGGTCATTCTGATCGACATTCAAAGCATTCATCATAGCGATGTAGACAGGTCGTGGAATGGCGTCTATCTTTTCGCTTGCGGCATAGCTTTCCCGGCTGTCATCAGCTACATCCGGAGAATTCCCTGTGAGCTTCTGATAGGTATGATACGCAAGATTCCTTCTTCGCTCGCTTGCAATATCTCTTGCCGTCTGATCGGAATCCTCCGTTTTTTCTTCATCCTTCCGAAGGATATACCGGTACAAATGATGGGCGAGCCTGCCTTTCAAATATCTGTATTTTCTGTCAACCGTGACGACCCAGCCAGGCAGTCCAACGGAACTTCTCAGTTCATCATTAGCAGTGCGTTCCATTGCATCGGGGGGCGTCATACCGGTCAGCATTTTGTATAACGTTGCACCGGCAGCGTATACATCCGTCCATGGACCTTGTTCTCCTTTGTTGCGATACTGCTCTTCGGGAGAATAACCTGATTTCAGAATGACCGACAGACTGCGGCTGAAACCGGTTGTCGCATATCTCGCGGCACCAAAATCAATTAATTTTACAGCACCGTTTTTGCAAAGGAATATATTATCCGGCGCCACATCGCGATGGATCAGACCGTGCTTATGTACTTCCTCAAGCGCATCCAATACCGGAATGATAATGCCCAGCGCGTCCTCCACTGACAGTGACGTTTCACGATCCAGTTTGCTTTTTAATGTTTCTCCGTCAAGATATTCCATTACGAGGTATGCCGTATGATTCTGATAGAGTACATCGTAAATCTGAACGACGCCTGAAACATTCTGACATTTTGCCAATCTTTGACCTTCGTTTTGAAACTTTGCTCTGCCGATTTCAAACTGTTTCGCTTTTTCACCCGTAAAAACGGTAAGGGTACTTGCGCCTGACATTCTGGTGGCAAATTCGATGGGCAGATACTCCTTTATGGCAACCTTTCTGCTCAGATTGGTGTCCCATGCCATATAGGTTACGCCAAATCCTCCTGCGCCCAATACTTTTCCAATGATATATTGCCCCTTCAAAATCTGACCGTCCAATTTGCTTCCGGGCGTCAGATAATTGCCTTTTGCCGCCGGCTCTTTCTGATTGTAACCGCAGTATTTGCAGAAGACGGTTCCCGGCTTTATTTTTTTCATACAGCTATAACACCGATCAAATGCCGTGTCGGTTGCGTTACAAATATCCATGTCGTTATTTTCATTCATATAATTACTCATCGTACTCTCCTCATATAGAATCAATTACTCGACGATCTTATAACAATCATATTCGTCCTTCAGAAAAGAAAGGCTCTCAATCGTCGAAACATAATGAGAATAGCTGTTTTTTTCTATCGGCAATGGCTTGTCATTCTGGAGGTACATATCACTCTCAGCTTCCTCACTGAGCAGGTACCGGATAAACAGATCCACTATGGCAGAATGATCTTCATACGCGCTTTTACTCACAGATATCTTATCACAGAAATCCGCGTACATGACATTTCCGTCACACACACCGTGAATCTCATTATAGCCTGCCAGCGCATTCTGAACGGTACGGCGCTCACTGGTGCTGCCAAAGTAATACGGTACGATTTGTTTATTTGTTTCCGTAAACGCCGTGAGAGCATTTTGTGTTCCCTCACTTCCATTTTGACACTGCATAACAGATGCAACTAAATGAGATGCGCTGTCAAAAAGCGTATGCTTGGGATCATTCTGCGGTTTTGTTTGACTTAAATCTATTTTTTCTGTCATATCATAACGCTCTTCAATGTCAGATGAGACAGATGTATTTTCATACAATACAATGGTATCAAAGCTCAATGGGATAAATTTTTGTTCGGAAAGATACGCACAATTGTCTTTAATGAGAAAATGATCGGAATCGCCACAGCGGGTCAGTAGAGAGGATATATCCGCCAGTTGATGCCGGAATGCCAGATCGCCCTCCGGCAGGATAAACACATCCGGAAGCTGACGGTTCGCCGCTGCCTCGGAAACCTCGTTGAAATAGGAATCTTCCTTTACAAACGTAAATTCCACCTGTTTGCCGTTATATCTTTCTTCAAATTTGTCACTTGATTCCGCTAAGCTTCTTCCGGTTGCATTATCCGGCGCCCAGACAGTGATGGTACCGTTCTTTACAAACCATGCGTGATAGGAAGCCATATAAGCGATATATCCGACTCCCCCAAACAACAGCACTAAAACCGCCGCTGTCAGATAAAACAATCGGATGAATTTTTGTTTTCGGATCTTTTCCTCAGGATATAAAATCTTTTTGTTTTGTTCCAGTCCACTCAACAGCTCATCGATATTTTGCAGACGAAGATGATAATCAATTGCCATACCAGCCATGATCGTACGATCAAGCCATTCCGGCACATTGGCATTGCGTTGACGCGGTGCGGCAAGCGTATCTTCTTTGGCTCTGTCTGTGGCTTCTTCCGGTTTGACGCCTGTCACCATATAATACAATGTGGCGCAAAGTGCATAAACATCCGTCCATGAACCCTGATGACCTTTGGAACTGTACTGTTCAAACGGAGCGTAACCCGGCGTCAGATCCGCCGAGATGGTTTTGGAAAGCTCCCCGAATTGCGCTCTCGCGGTTCCAAAATCAATCAGTTTAATATTGCCGTCTTTACAGATCATGATATTTTCCGGCTTTAAATCTCTATGGATGATGTTTTCCCTGTGCATACATTTTATGATAGAACAAACCTTTACAATGATATCGACAGACTCATCCACTGACAGCGTATGAGAGGCGCAGTATTCCTCGATGTTTTCTCCGTCCAGATATTCCATCACAAAATACGCAGTATGGTTTTCTTCAAAATAATCAAACACATGCACCATATTCGCATGGTCACTGAATCTTGCCATCGTCCGGGCTTCGCCGAGAAACCGGCGTATTTTTTCTTCATAAATCTGTCTGGATGTCTGATTCTCCGGTATATTGACATACGTTTCTCCCTGATTGCGGCTGATCAATCCGGTGGGAAAACATTCTTTGATCGCAACCACTACATCCAACGTCGTATCCCAGGCACGATAAATTATGCCAAATCCGCCCTGCTTTATGACCGTTCCTATCATATATCTGGTTTTGAGTAAGGTTCCCGGGGGCAGTTGGGAACCGTCCACCGGTTTGTGAACGTCATATCCGCAATAGGGACAGAAACGGGCACTGTCCTTGTGTTCTCTCATACAGTTCGGGCATCTTTTCAACTTTGCGACCTCCAGCTTACCATCTCAGAGCCTGTTCAGTATCTCCACGTGTGCGGATGGCGCCCGCTGCTTTAGCAGC
>CAMJHU010000163.1 GCA_946405565.1 uncultured Clostridia bacterium | reverse complement strand
ACATCATAGCCCTTGGCGCGCTTATAACGCGCCAGTGTGTCGCACGCCACGGTAGTGTAGCAGTGACCGATGTGGGGATTGCCCGACGGGTAATAAATGGGGGTCGTAATATAGAATTTCTCTTTCTTTATTTCAGCCATCTTATCACTTCCTTGACGCCGCGAATCAAAAATGATCCCGGCTTTATATAATACATTTACTTCTGCAAAAAGCATTATTGATTGTGCTTTCTTGCTTCCTCCGCGGTGTCAAAAAACACCTGCTTATAATCTCTCTCGGTAAAGATGAATTCCATCTCCGAAGTGCCGAACTTCTCATAGCTGACGAGGTTCCAGCCGTAATCGTCAAATTCGATACGGTCAACGAGGAATTCGGTAGGTTCGGGGTCGCTCGGATACATCTTGAAAACGGAATCGCCGATATTCTGCGGCGGAAGCATTCTTCTCATCTGCTCGGTCTCCAGCAGCGAGACGATCTTATGAATGAGCTTCTTCTCCAGCACCGTCATATCATACTTCTCGGCAATGGCTTTGAGAGCCTCGATATCGCTTTCCGCGGTGTCCTTGTGTCCTTCGGTCTCAGCGGACGGGGAGACGATTTTCTGTTCTGCGTCTTTCATGTGGTATTCTCCAACTTTCCATAAAATTTGACTGCCATCGGCAGTTGATGCATTGATGACAGGAGATATTCGTCACCTGTCTTATTCTCCATTATATATGATTCCGTTGCGGATTTCAACACAAAAACAATAAAAAATTTGTGTAACGTGGCACTTTCTATCTGGCAAAACAGCCACACCCGCCGACTGCCCGACAGAATGTGACTGTTGCTTCTTCGTTTTATCTATTCAGAATGAATGTCAGTCGTCCATACTGGTAATCGGCTCCACCTCAACCACCTCGTCGGTCGCCTCGATCAGACCGGTACCGGCGGGTACCAACTTGCCGATAATGACATTTTCCTTCAAACCTACCAGCGGATCGACCTTACCCTTGATAGCGGCGTCGGTCAGCACCTTGGTGGTTTCCTGGAAGGAAGCGGCAGACAGGAAGGATTCGGTGGAAAGCGACGCCTTGGTAATACCCTGCATGACAGGGGTACAGGTGGCAAGACGCAGGGAAGGATTATCCTCCTTCTCCCGCCGCGCCAGCAATTCCTCATTGGCATATTCAAATTCCGCCTTATCCACCAGCACGTCAGGCAGCAGCATGGTATCACCCGGATCGGTCACCTTGACCTTCTTCATCATCTGGCGCACGATCACCTCGATATGCTTATCGTTGATATCCACGCCTTGGCTGCGGTAGACGCACTGCACTTCCTCAATAAGGTACTCCTGCACCGCGTTGGAGCCTTTGATGGCAAGAATATCGTGAGGATTGACCGAACCGTCAGTAATACGATCGCCCGCCTTGATGAAATCGCCCTCCTGCACCTTGCGGCGGGAGCCGAAGGGAATGAGGTAAGTGCGTTCTTCACCGTTTTCGGGGTTGGTGATCACCACGTTGTTTTTGGTAACGCTCTTGGTCTTATCTTCGCGAACCGTGACAATACCGTCGATTTCGCTGATAATGGCAAGCGCCTTGGGCTTGCGTCCCTCGAAAAGTTCCTCGACACGGGGAAGACCCTGCGTGATATCCTCGGCACTCGCGATACCGCCGGTATGGAAGGTTCTCATGGTCAGCTGGGTACCCGGTTCACCGATAGACTGCGCGGCAATAATACCAACCGCTTCGCCCTTGGTGACAACCTTGCCGGTTGCCAGGTTGTTGCCGTAGCACTTCTTGCAGATGCCCCGCTTGGAAAGACAGGTCAGAATGGAACGGATTTCAATGCGCTCCACGCCGGAGCCTACGATGATCGCGGCATCGTTGTCGTCCATCATCTTGTCCTTGGAAACAAGCACATTGCCCTGTTCATCGCAGAAATCCTCCACCAGATAACGTCCGTACAGACGCTCTTCCAGCGGTTCGATGACGTTATTGCCGTCCTTGATCGCATAGACCTCAATACCGTGGGTGCAGCCGCAGTCGTCGTCACGGATAATGACCTCCTGCGACACATCCACCAGACGGCGGGTCAGGTATCCCGAGTCGGCGGTACGCAGCGCGGTATCCGCCAGACCCTTGCGGGCGCCGCGGGAGGAAATGAAGTATTCGAGAATATTCAGACCTTCGCGGTAATTGGAACGGATCGGAATTTCGATGGTTCGACCGGAAGTATTGGCAATCAGACCGCGCATACCCGCGAGCTGTTTGATCTGGTTGGCAGAACCGCGGGCGCCGGAATGCGCCATCATCTGAATGGGATTGTACTGATCCATATTGCTGTCGAGCGCCTTCGCGACGTCGGTGGTCGCCTTCTCCCACGCTTTGATGGTGAGCTGATAGCGCTCTTCGTCGGTCAGCAGACCGCGGCGGTAGAGCTTGAGGACGTGATCGACCTGCTGCTCGGTTTCCGCGATGATCTGCTTCTTCTGGGGCGGAATAGTCGCGTCGCATACCGCGACGGTCAGTGCGCCCTTGGTGGAATATTTATAGCCCTGCGCCTTGATTTCGTCGAGCACTACCGAGGTCTTGGCGACGCCGTGAACCTTGATGCAGCGCTCGATGATCTGACCGAGCTGCTTCTTGCCCACCAGAAAATCAATTTCGAGATTGAGGAAGGTTTCCTCCTTGGTGCGGTCGGTAAAGCCGAGATCCTGCGGAATCGGACGGTTGAAGATGATCTTGCCCACGGTGGTTTCCACCATGCGGGAAATCTTCTTGCCGTTCAGCACACCAGTACGGCGCACCTTGATCTTGGAATGAAGGGTGACGACCTTGGCATCATATGCCAGCAGCGCCTCGTCGAAGTCCTTGAAGTACTTGCCCTCACCTGGCTCGCCGTCCTTGCCGAGTGTGAGGTAATAGGAACCCAGCACCATATCCTGCGTCGGCACTGCCACAGGCTTGCCGTCGGAGGGCTTGAGCAGGTTGCCGGAAGCGAGCATCAGCAGACGCGCTTCCGCCTGCGCTTCGGAGCTGAGCGGTACATGCACCGCCATCTGGTCGCCGTCGAAGTCAGCGTTGAAAGCGGTACAGGCCAGCGGATGCAGCTTGATGGCGCGACCTTCGACCAGCACCGGCTCAAATGCCTGAATGCCGAGACGGTGAAGGGTAGGCGCACGGTTGAGCATGACGGGATGCCCCTGAATCACGGTTTCAAGCGCGTCCCATACGGCGGCTTCCCCGCGTTCCACCGCTTTGCGGGCGGTTTTGACGTTCTGCGCCTTGCCGGTTTCGGTCAGACGCTTCATGACAAAGGGCTTGAAAAGTTCGAGCGCCATTTCCTTGGGAAGACCGCACTGGTACATCTTGAGTTCCGGACCGACAACGATAACCGAACGACCGGAGTAGTCCACGCGCTTGCCCAGCAGATTCTGACGGAAACGCCCCTGCTTGCCCTTGAGCATTTCGGAGAGAGATTTGAGCGTGCGGTTATTGGGACCGGTGACGGGACGACCGCGGCGGCCGTTGTCAATCAGCGCATCCACCGATTCCTGAAGCATACGCTTCTCGTTGCGCACGATGATTTCGGGGGCGCCGAGTTCCAGCAGGCGCTTGAGGCGGTTGTTGCGGTTGATAACCTTGCGGTAGAGATCGTTCAGATCGCTGGTGGCAAAACGACCGCCGTCGAGCTGTACCATCGGGCGGATGTCCGGCGGAATGACCGGAATCACATTGAGAATCATCCATTCGGGACGGTTGCCCGAAATGCGGAAGGATTCCACCACATCCAGCCGTTTGAGCAGACGCACCTTTTTCTGACCGGAAGCATTTTCCAGTTCCGCCTTGAGTTCGGCGGAAAGCTGTTCCAGATCAATGTCGCGCAGCAGCTTCTGAATGGCTTCGGCGCCCATTTCGGCTTTGAAGCCGTCGCCGTACATCTCTCTCGCCTCACTGTATTCACCCTCGGTGAGCACCTGCTTATATTGCAGACGGGTCGCATTGCCGGGATCGGTGACAATATAGGAAGCGAAATACAGCACTTTCTCCAAATGACGGGGCGTAATATCCAGCATAAAGCCGATGCGGCAGGGAATACCCTTGAAATACCAGATGTGCGAAACCGGGGCAGCGAGTTCAATGGAACCCATGCGCTCGCGGCGCACCTTGGAACGGGTGATCTCCACACCGCACTTTTCACACTTCTTGCCCTTGTATTTGAGCCGCTTATATTTGCCGCAGTGACACTCCCAGTCCTTGGTGGGACCAAAGATTCTCTCGCAGTAGAGACCGTCCTTTTCGGGTTTGAGCGTGCGGTAATTGATGGTTTCCGGCTTGGTTACTTCACCGTAGGACCAGCTTCTGATCTGTTCGGGAGAGGCAAGACCGATTTTGATTGAATCAAATTCATTGAATTCCATCTGGTGACCCCCTTAAAACTGTTCGTTCTCTTCCGCTGCGGCATCGCTGCTGCCCGCGAAAATCTCGTCCATATCGTCGAGGCTGATATCGTCGTTGTCGTTGTCTTCCTCGTCGTCATAGTCGTCGTAGTCCGAGGTATAGGAATCCTCTTCCTCTTCGGGATGTTCCGCGTCATATTGCTGCTGCGCTTCGGAATCATCCATAAAGCCGCCTTCGTCGAATTCGGTTTCATCCACCACGCCGGAGGTGAGCTGTTCGCTGTCCTCACTGGGCAGGAAGTCGTCGTCCTCATCGAAATGCTGCTTGAGATCAATTTCATTCTGATCAGCGTCAAGCACCTTCACATCCAGACCCAGCGACTGGAGTTCCTTGATCAGCACCTTAAAGGATTCGGGAATACCCGGCTTGGGAATATTCTGTCCCTTGATAATCGCCTCGTAGGTCTTGACACGTCCCACGACGTCATCCGACTTGATGGTCAGAATCTCCTGGAGCGTATAGGCAGCGCCATAGGCTTCGAGCGCCCAAACTTCCATCTCGCCGAAACGCTGACCGCCGAACTGCGCCTTACCGCCGAGCGGCTGCTGCGTCACCAGCGAATAGGGACCGGTGGAACGGGCATGAATCTTGTCATCTACCAGATGATGCAGCTTCAGGAAGTACATATAGCCGACCGTCACGCGGTTGTCGAACTGTTCGCCCGTGCGACCGTCGTAGAGGATGGTCTTGCCGTCCGTCGCCATACCTGCCTCTTCAAACATATCCACGATATCGCTCTCGTGAGCACCGTCGAAGACAGGCGTCATAACCTTGTAGCCCAGCGCCTTGGCTGCCATGCCCAGATGAACCTCCAGCACCTGACCGATGTTCATACGGGACGGAACGCCCAGCGGGTTGAGTACAATATCCAGCGGCTGACCGCCCGGCAGGAAGGGCATATCCTCCACCGGCAGAATACGGGACACAACGCCCTTGTTACCGTGACGACCCGCCATCTTGTCGCCGACGCTGATTTTTCGCTTCTGCGCCAGATACACGCGCACGACCATATTCACGCCGGGCGCGAGTTCGTCACAGTTGTCCTTGGTGAATACCTGCACGTCCACGACGATACCGCTCTCGCCGTGCGGCACTTTGAGCGATGTGTCGCGCACTTCTCTGGCTTTTTCGCCGAAGATGGCACGCAGCAGGCGCTCCTCAGCGGTCAGTTCGGTTTCGCCCTTGGGCGTCACCTTACCTACCAGAATGTCACC
>CAMJHU010000162.1 GCA_946405565.1 uncultured Clostridia bacterium | reverse complement strand
CTGCGTGTTTCTGGGGATTCCGCTGGTACTGGCGCTCCGGAAAACCAAGCTGTTCGACACGGAAACCACAAAATAATCGGCTGTTTCATTTTCAGGCGGGAGCGGGGTCCAAAGCATCAGCGCGCCGCCGACATCCATAGCTCCAAAAAAAAACGCTCGCTGAACCTGTCGCGTAGGTTGCCGGACAGGAACGCGGGCGTTTTTTGTAATGATACCATGAAAAATTACAGTTTGGAATTACTGCTTTACGGAAAATTTAATTTTCATACCGTATTTTCCGTCGAGAACCAGATACATCGTGTAATCGCCGGGAGTCTGAGGGGATTGGAAATCGAAGAGGAAGGAACGGTGGATAAACCACTGCTTGTTTTCGGGATTGGTGTGAACGTCAGGATAGGTGCTGCAGGTGATGACATTGCCGTCCGCGTCGGTTACAACCAGCGAGAGATTGACCGTATGCTTTTTGTTGGTCTTCCCGTTAAGGATCAGCGAGGTTTTGTAAGCGGTATCAGGCCGGAGCTGCTTGATGGTATGCACATTCGTGACATTTTCGGAGTCGGCAGGACAAATAACAAATCGTATAATATCGATATCATCATACTTTTTGGAATGTTTTCCGGTTGAAAATGTCAATGAATTCATCTGACCGTAGGGGGTCAGCGGCATGACCGCCACGGTATAGCGCAGTTCAGGGGTCAGACCTTTGAGCTTGCACCGGTTCTTACCGGCAGGTACGCTGACCTTTTGGGAGGTAAGGTAGCGCTGTCCGTTTTCGTCAAGCACATAGGCGATCACTTCAAACCCATCATCCGCGCCCTCAAAATTCCAATTCAGGGAAATAAAGTCGCTGCCAACCTTGGAAACAAGAATTTCTTTGACCTCACAGTAACGCTGGGTCGTGCAGGTCAGGCGCTGGGACTGATATTCCTTGCCCTCTTTGAGAGCCACAATATTCACATCATAGGACGCGTTGGGTTTGAGGTTGCGAAGCGCCGCGAAGGGAAGGTCGCAGTCGCTGACAATGGCGACGCCGTCCCCGTCGGTATAGTAGAGCCGGTAGCCGTCGGCGGAAGCGGAACCGTTCCATGACAGCAGCACCGCCTTGTCCGACGCGCTGACCTGTCTGGCGTCGGATACCGAAGGAATTTCCTCCGCCGTATGATTATGGTGCAGCAGCGTGTGAAAAAAGAAGAAAAGACACACCAGAAACAGCGTCCCGACCGCTACCACCGCCAGTGTATAGCGCTGGGGGAATTTGCGGGGCGCGTCTTTGGGCGGCGGACCGGCTGCGGGTGGTTCGGATGAGGAATCGCCGGCAGGAAGCTCCGAAGAGAAAGTTTCCGACGGCGAAAAGGGAGAGACAAAGGGATCGTCGTCGGAGCGCTGTTCCGTGCCGGTGGGGTCATTGTCCCAGTCCTGCAGGAGGTGGGCGGTAAAGGAGGGAGATTCGGGCGCGGGGGGCGTTTCGGGAGCGGACGGGGGAAAAACGCTGTCGTCCAACGAGGCGAATGCCGCTTCTCCGGCTTCTTCGGGCGAAGGCGTGGAGGTCACAATCGGGAGAATCTCCGCGTCAGCCAGCTCAGACGGGGAAGGGAGCTTGGGTTCGTCGGAACGGTCGGACGGGAGCGTCTCCGGCGCTTCCCGCGCCGGCGGAGGAATATCCGCGACGGGCGGGGAAGCGGTTTTTTTGCGGGATGCCTGCTGGAATCTGTGTTCCCGGCGGGCGGGTCTGGGCGCGTTATCCGTCGGCAGTCCGGGGGATGAGAGCAGTCCGTCGCCGTCGGCTGGATCGAGGGGCTCGGAAAAACCGTCGTCGGATCCGAAATCGTCCGTCCATCCCGACGCGTCGGATGTCTTGGCGGCATTTCGCGGACGGAACTGTCTGCCTTTTCCGGCAGCGTTTCCGTGGGAGGAATTGATATCACTCATTATTAAAAAATTCCGTTCTGTTATAATAATCTTAAAAATAACAAATTAAAGTCAAAACGCGGCAGAGATCAAGGGGCAGGGGTTATGCCTCGGGATCATAGGCGGCGCCTGCGGTGAGACCAGCGGCGTCGGTCACCGCCTGCCGGGAAAAGCGGAAGTATTCGCCGGAGCCGGGTTTCCATTCGATCAGCGGGCGCTCCTCGGTCTTATCCACGACGAACGCCATCCAGCAGTCGGCTTCCTCGCCTGTTTTGATGAGCTTGTTATTGTCGCGGTAAGAGATACTGCTCAGAGAGGGGAACTGTTTGCCGACGGCGCCGTTTTCACCGGCGGCGTAGGCGGCGGGGATGGCGGAGGAACCGACCGGTACAAAGGCCTCGGTGTCCTGCTTGGTGACGTTCAGCTTGTATTTCACCAGATAGAGCTCCTGATCGTCGTTCCATTCGGGGAGCTTGGCGCCTTCGAGCAGTTTCAGCGCGGCGTCGCCGCGATAGGCTTCCTCGAGCGAAACGGTGTAGTCGGTATTGATATATCCGTCGGAGAAGCTATAGAGCGAATCGTTGAACGACACAGGGGTATGCTCGGCGGCGGGCAGGGAAGCGGGATACATACTCGATTCGCCGAACAGTCCGTAGTAATCGCCGAAGAGGGAGCTATACTGTCTGAGGAAATCCTCCCAGGAATCCTCGTCGTCAAAACCGTCCATACCGTAGCCGCCGTAGTCGCCGAAGAGATCGGGATTCAGACCGCCGAAATCGCCGTAATCGCTGTCGCCGTCTCCCTCGCCGATCAGACTGCCGATGTCGTCGAGATCATAGGAAGAGGCGACCTTTTCGGCTGACTTTGCCAGAAAAGCGAACAGAATGACAAAGGCGGCAATCACGCTCAGAACGGATACAATGATGGCGGTGACAATGGCGGCGATTTCACCGCCGGTCTTGCCGCGCTTGGCGGCGGGGGCGGCATAGCCGGCGGAAACCGGCGCGGCGGACGCGGTATAAGCGTAGGGCATGGCGGTGGTCCGGGTCTGGGAGAGAGGAGAGCCGCAGCGGGTACAGCGTGCGGTGCCGTCGGGCAGTTCCGCGTAGCACTTCGGGCATTTCATAAATCATCACATTCCTTTACTGATACTGAAAATGAACCGCTGCAAACCGTTGCCAACGCGAAAGCGGCGCATTTCTTCTTTCATATTACACCAAAATCCACGGAAAATCAATAACTAATTAGAAAAAAAGCACATTATCCGCCGTCCTCAGGGGACAATGGCGCCCCCGCGCTTTTCCGGTTTCTTTTTTTCGGATGCTTCAGTGAATTTCTATTGAACTTTTCAATGGGTTCTTGCAATTACCGACAGTTTCTAGTATAATATCAATCAAGGAAAAAAAGCGTCGCGCTGCCACGTCTGCCGCCGCCACGATCATACTTCACACAAAGGGAGAGAGTGCTTTGAGTTTCTTCAGTAAAAAAGATTTTGACAGCAAAGCCGGATTGTCATCCGGTGATACCGCCGCCCCTCCGGCTTCCGACCAGCCCATTCCCATGTCGGCGCCCGCTCCCGCGGCGACTGAAACGGCATCCTCGGCGGATGAGCTTGCGGCAGGTCTTTCTCCGGAATTTTACGGTTCCTACGGCGGTTCGGTGATCTCCGATGCCCCCGCCGCGCCTGCCGCATCCGAAACGTCCGCCGCATCCGATACGGGTTCCTCGGGCAGCGGCATTGATTTTTCGGTGCTGGATTTTGACATTCCCGATTCGGTCGCGTCCGCCGCCGCCGCGATGGACAGCGCGTCCGCCGGCACGGATGCTTCGCCCATCCCGATGCCCGCTTCCGCGGATACACAGGAGGACGACGATCTGGTGCTGCCCGATCTGCCGTCGATGACGCCCTCCTCCTCCTTTGAAACCAAAAAGAGTATGGGCTATGAAACCACCGTCAAGCTCCAGAATGCCCGCAGCGCCTACGGCAATCAGAAGCCCGTGAATGAGCCGATCAAAAGCGGCGCCGATCTCACGCCCCAGCCCAAGGTGCGGGATTATACCGTGGTGGCGTCGGGAACCGCTCACGTCAAAGGCGATCTGCCGGCGCTCAAGGACGGCGAAATGTATGTGGCGCTGACCTCCAAGGAGCTGCGTCTGCTCAAAAGCCGGCGGTTCCGGGGGCTGGGCGTGCTGGCGACGCTGTGTCTGGCGATTATCGCGGCGTTCTGCGTCTGGAGCTATGCCAATTCCTTTGTGGATCCGATCATCGGCGTGTGGAAGGGCGACGTGGATTCCGCTTCCATCCCGATCAGCGAGATTCAGGGGCTGAACCAACAGACGCTGGAGTCCACATGGGAATTCAGCAGCAGCGGTTCGCTCTATCTCAATCTGGTGGTGAATGACGCGCCGATCAGCCTGAGCGGTTCCTACGAGCAGAAGAAGGACGACGCGGGCGAACCCTATCTTTCCATGACGATTATCAACCCGGGAGACGGCTCGGATTACACGATGGAGATGTACTATACCGTCACGGGCAAGATACTGGAGTTCAACGATATGGAAGGCATGGGCATGACCATTGATCTGAAGAAGGAATGATAGCCGATGAAATATTGTAATCAATGCAGACATGAAGCGCCCGATGAGGATATCTTCTGCCACAAGTGCGGCGGGAGACTTTCACAGCGCCCGCAGGGGCAGACCCCGTCCGGACCCCGCCCGGAATCCTATGTCCCGCCTAAGGCAGCCGCGCAGAAGCCGTATGCGGCAGGTCAGCCGATACAGCCCGATCCGAATCAGGTGCGCTATGTGCAGGTGGATACCCGTACGGGACGCGTGACCGATGTGGCTGCCGACGCGAGACGGAATTCCCGTTCCGACGCGTTGATGAAGGGGATGATCATTGCCTTTGCGGCGATTGCGGTGGTAATCGTCATGGCGGCGGGCGCGATGCTCATTTCGGGACAAACGGCACGCAAATGGAACGGGAACGACGGTTACACCGCTTACGATCTGTTTCCCGTGTCCAGTGAGCGGCAGGAGGAGGTTTCCTCGGTGGTACCGACCGAGTCGGAGGATTGGGGCGACCCCGATTCGTTGGAGGAAGACGACTCTTCCGAGCCGGAACCGGTGAGCTCCGTTGCCGACGAGCTGAAAGCCGACGTGCTGCGCAGGAAGCTCAAAGGAAAATGGACCACCAAGCTGCCGTATAAGGGAATGTCGCTTCCCGTGACCTTTACGTTTGACGACGCGGGCGGATGCAGCTGCGTGATGAAGGCGCTGTTTATCACCAAGAAGTTCGAGGGTCATTACACGGTGAGCGACGGCGGCGCGTGTACGATTACCCTCGAGGGACTCGAGGAATATATGAGTACCGGCAACACGCTGTCGGGCAACGCGACGTTTGTGACGGATCAGGAGCTTCACTTTACGTTCGGTCAAGAAACGCTTGTATTAAACAAACTGGAATAAATGCGCTTTGCATTCGGGTATTTTAGGAACGATGAAGAAATGCGGAAAATGACGGAATCCATTCTGCGTCGTTCCTTACAGCAGGGAGGCAAGGAATTCCGATGAGATGTCCCAAATGCGGCGTGGCACTGAATCCCCATTCCGAGCGATGTCCCCGCTGCGGCACCTCCGCGAAGCTGGCAAGACCCGACGGCGACACCATGACCCGTGTGCGCCGGCAGATCGCGGTGGTGCGCCGTGAGCCGGAGCCGCCTGACCCGGCATACACCGATACGTCCTTTTCGCCG
>CAMJHU010000161.1 GCA_946405565.1 uncultured Clostridia bacterium | reverse complement strand
CAGTGCGTCAAGTACGACACAGAAATGCTGATGGAAGTCGGTTTCTGTCCCGGTATCGAGAATTATTCCCGCGTGCTGTCGGGACGTCCCGCAGGTAGTCCGCCTTTCACGCTCATCAACTATTTCCCCGATGACTTCCTGCTGCTGGTGGACGAATCCCATGTCAGCCTGCCGCAGGTGCGCGCGATGTACGCGGGCGACCACGCACGCAAGAAGAATCTGATTGATTACGGCTTCCGTCTGCCGTCGGCTTATGACAACCGACCGCTGCAATTTGACGAATTTTACAGGCTGATTCATCAGGCAATTTATATCAGCGCCACGCCGGGGCCCTTTGAAAAGGAACACAGTGAACAGATTGTGGAACAGGTCATCCGACCGACGGGACTGCTGGATCCGGAAATTTCCGTGCGACCCACCGAAGGGCAGATTGACGATCTGGTGTCCGAAATCAATACCCGCGCCGAGAAGGGATTCCGCACGCTGGTCACGACTCTTACCAAGAAAATGGCGGAAGACCTGACCGAATATATGGAATCGCTGGGAATGCGGGTGCGCTACCTGCACCACGACATCGACACGGTGGAGCGCATGGAGATTATCCGCGACCTGCGTCTGGGCGAATTTGATACGCTGGTGGGTATCAACCTGCTGCGCGAAGGGCTGGATTTGCCCGAGGTGTCGCTCGTGGCGATTCTCGACGCGGACAAGGAAGGTTTTCTGAGAAGCGAAACGTCGCTGATTCAGACCATCGGACGAGCCGCGCGAAACGCGGAAGGTCAGGTGATTATGTACGCCGACAGCGTGACCCCTTCGATGGAACGCGCCATTGCCGAGACTCAGCGCCGCCGCGACATTCAGATGAAATACAATGAGGAACACGGCATTGTGCCGAAGACCATTATCAAGAAGATTTCCGACGTGATTGAAATCACCCAGCACGACGGGGACGGCAAACGCGAAAAAGCCGGCAAAAAGCTCACCAAATCCGAGCGAGAACATCTCATCAACGAACTCACCAAGCAGATGAAGCAGGCAGCCAAGCTGCTCGATTTCGAGCAGGCGGCGTATTTACGTGACAGAATTAAAGAATTGCAGGGGAAATAAGTGCGCGCCCATTTTGGCTGCCGAGTTGGAACAAGAGTATCGTCAGAAAAATCAGGATGGATAAAAGAACACAACACAATCCACTGAGGAGGAAAAGAAAAATATATGCCAATGGAAAAAATCATTGTGAGAGGCGCACAGGAAAACAACCTCAAAAATATCACGGTGGAATTTCCGCGCGACAAAATGGTGGTGTTTACGGGGCTGTCCGGGTCGGGTAAAAGCTCGCTTGCCTTTGATACCATTTTCGCGGAGGGACAGCGGCGTTATATGGAATCGCTCTCATCTTACGCACGGATGTTCATGGGACAGATGAGCAAGCCGGAGGTGGATTCCATCGAGGGACTGTCCCCGGCGATTTCCATCGACCAGAAAACCACGTCTAAAAATCCCCGTTCCACCGTCGGCACTGTTACGGAAATCTACGACTATCTGCGACTGCTCTATGCCCATATCGGTATCCCGCACTGTCCGATCTGCGGGCGGGAGATTCAGCAGCAGACCATTGATCAGATTGTGGACCGCGTGCTGGCAATGGACGAGGGAACCCGTATTCAGGTGATGGCGCCGATCATCAAGGCGAAAAAAGGCACCCATGCCAAGGAGCTTGACAGCGTGCGAAAATCCGGCTTTGTGCGCGTGCGCATTGACGGCAATATCTATGATTTGTCCGAGGAAATCAAGCTGGAAAAAAATCTCCGCCACAATATCGAGGTGGTGGTAGACCGATTGGTGATAAAACCCGAAATCCGCAGCCGTCTGGCGGATTCCATCGAGACGGCTTCCAACCTGACAGGCGGCGTGAGCATTGTCAATGTGGTGGGCGGCGAGGATATCCTTTTCTCACAGAATTACGCCTGTCCGGAACACGGTGTGAGCGTGGAGGAACTGACCCCGCGTATGTTTTCCTTCAACAGTCCGCAGGGCGCGTGTGAACACTGTACCGGTCTGGGCATCTTCATGAAGGTCAATCCCGATCTGGTGATCCGCGACAAATCGCTGTCACTCCGTAAGGGAGCCATTCATGCTTCCGGCTGGTACACTACCGACGAGAATTCCATTTCGATGATGTATTTTAAGGGCTTGGGGAAAGAATACGGCTTTACGCTCGACACGCCTATCAAGAAAATGAGCGACGAAGCGGTGAACGCCATTCTCTACGGCACAGGCGAAAAGCAGCTGGAATTTACCCGCGTAAGCTCTATGGGACGCAGTAAATTCATGGGAAAGTTCGAGGGCATAATTCCAAACCTCGAACGCCGTTATTCCGAGACGCAAAGTTCTTGGTCAAGGCAGGACATTGAAGCGCTTATGACAGAAGTGCCCTGCGATTTCTGCCACGGTGACCGTCTCAAACCGGAAATTCTCTCGGTCACGGTGGGGGGACTGAATATCGCGGAATTCTGCAAGCTGTCGGTGACGGAAGCGCTGGAATTCCTCGATACACTGGAAACAAAGCTGACGGAACACGAGCATTTTATCGCCGACCGCATCTTAAAAGAAGTGCGGGCGCGTCTTGGATTTCTGAAAAATGTGGGACTGGAATATCTCACACTGTCCCGCTCGTCGGGCACGCTGTCGGGCGGTGAGAGCCAGCGCATCCGACTGGCAACGCAGATCGGCTCCTATCTCACCGGCGTGCTGTATATTCTCGATGAACCGAGTATCGGCCTGCACCAGCGCGATAATGACAAGCTGCTTGCCACCTTGCAGAAGCTCCGCGATCTGGGCAACACGCTGATTGTGGTGGAACACGATGAGGACACTATCCGCGCCGCAGATTATGTGGTGGACATCGGACCCGGCGCGGGCGTGCATGGGGGAGAAGTGGTCTTTTCCGGCACGGTGGACAAACTGATGGAATGCGAAACGTCTGTCACCGGACAGTATCTCAGCGGTATTCGGAAGATTCCCGTGCCGGAAACACGCCGACCCGGCAACGGGCATTGGCTGACTATCAAGGGAGCAGCCGAAAATAATTTAAAGCGTATTGACGTATCCATCCCGCTCGGCACCTTCACCTGCGTGACCGGCGTATCGGGCTCCGGCAAAAGTTCGCTTGTGAATGAGATTCTCTACAAGCGCCTTGCCTGCGAACTCAATCGCGCCAACATCGTCTGGGGACGGCACGACGCCATCGAAGGACTGGAATATCTTGACAAAATCGTGGATATCAGCCAATCCCCCATCGGCAGAACACCGCGTTCCAATCCCGCGACCTATACCGGGGTTTTCACCGATATCCGTGACCTGTTTGCCAATTTGCAGGAATCCAAACTGCGCGGTTTTGACGCGGGACGGTTCTCCTTCAACAAGAAGGGCGGACGGTGCGAAGCCTGCGAAGGCGACGGCATTATTCAGATCGAAATGCACTTTCTGCCCGACGTGTATGTCCCCTGTGAGGTGTGCAAGGGCAAGCGCTACAACCGCGAGACGCTGGAAGTCAGGTATAAGGGCAAGAGCATTGCCGATGTGCTGGATATGACGGTGGAGGACGGCGTATCCTTCTTTGAGAATCATCCGAAAATCGTGCGGAAGCTGAAAACGCTGTATGATGTGGGACTGGGCTATCTGAAAATCGGACAGCCCGCCACGACGCTTTCGGGCGGTGAGGCACAGCGCGTCAAGCTGGCAACCGAGCTTTCCAAGCGGGCGACCGGCAAGACCATCTTCGTGCTGGACGAGCCGACGACAGGACTGCACACGGCGGACGTTCACCGGCTCATTGAGGTGCTGCAAACCATCGTGGAAGGCGGCAACACCGTCCTCGTGATTGAGCATAATCTCGACGTGATCAAGACCGCGGATTATCTCATTGACCTGGGACCGGAAGGGGGCAACCGGGGCGGAACGGTCATTGCTGCCGGAACCCCCGAAGAAGTGGCGCAGAATCCCGCGTCCTACACGGGACACTACTTGAAAGCCTTGCTTTCAAAGTGAATAATGAAGAATGAATAGTGAATAGTGAAGAATGTCGGAAGCGCTTCGCGCTTGGAATATAGATGTGGAAAAGGCGAGTGAATTGTTTATGGCGAAGAATAAGGATGTCAAGACCAATGCCATGCGAATTCTGGACAGCATGAAGATTGGTTATGAGACAAAGACCTATGAATGCAAGGACTTTGTGGACGGGATACAGATTGCCGATCTGCTGGGTCTGCCGCATGAGATTGTGTACAAAACACTCGTGGCACAGGGGGCGAGCAAGCAGTATTTTGTGTTCGTTATTCCTATCGAAGCGGAGTTGGATATGAAAAAAGCGGCGAAATCGGTGGGAGAAAAGTCGGTTGCCATGCTGCACGTCAAGGACATCAATGCCGTAACCGGCTACATTCGCGGCGGCTGCACGGCGATTGGCATGAAGAAGCAGTATGTCACGCGGATTGATGCTTCCGCACAGACGCTGGCATCCATGATCGTCAGCGGCGGTAAGCTGGGCGTACAGCTCCGACTTGCGCCGGACGATCTGCGTGCCGCCTGTCAGGGAGAATTTGACGATATCATCCGCCGTTAATCCGCGCGGCGACAGCACGCGCAATCCACCAAGCGGCAGGATTCTCCGTGGCAAGACCCATCCCGTGAGGTACGCGGGCGGCGGAAGCCGTATTCGCCCCGGACGCGAGAAACGGGGCAAAAGCCCGGACGCGAGAGATTGGCTTTTTTTTCCACCACTCCGGAACGTTCCCTGCCGCCAGCTATATCCAGCCGCGCCCCTGCGCCGAAGTGGGTGATCCGGGTACCTCGCCAACAAAAAAAAGAGCGAATCCGCCTCATCAGCGCATTTCGCTCCTCTTTTTTTGTATGGGAAACAGAAACGTATTACGTATTCAGAATGGAATTGGCTTTGGGCTTGGGTGCGGGTTTGCCGCCGAGAATATCCTCCTCATAGACCCGGATGGCTTCCTCAATGGGACCGTCGTAGTAGACCTTGCTCTGATAAAGGACGATGCCTCGCTTACAGAACTGTTTTGCCATAGCACTGGAATGAGTGACGAGCAGCAGTGTGGTGTTGTCTTCGGCAATGATTTTGTTGACGATATTGCTGCACTTCTTGCGGAAGGCGGCGTCGCCCACACTCAGCGCTTCGTCCACGATGAGAATTTCCGGCTCGATGTTGGCATTGATGGCAAAGCCCAGACGCGCCTTCATACCGCTGGAATAAGTACGCACGGGCTGGTCAATGTATTCGCCGATATCGGCAAATTCCACAATGGCAGGCTCATATTTCCGAATGGTCTCGTCGGTCATGCCGCGCATATGTCCGCGCAGATAGATATTCTCCCGCCCGGTGAATTCCGGGTCGAAACCGGCAGTCAGTTCCAGCAGGGCGCTGACCTCGCCGTTGACCTCAATTTCGCCTGATGTGGGGAAGAGTACGCCGGTAATCATTTTGAGCAGGGTGGATTTTCCCGCACCGTTCTTGCCGAGAAAGGCAACGGATTCCCCGCGGCGAATCTCAAAGGTCAGGTCGTCGTTGGCGGTGTTGAGGGAATAATTGACCCGGTTGATAAAGAGCGAAAGCAGACGGCTTTTCTTGCTTTTAAAAAGTTTGAACTGCTTGGTGACGTGATTGAGACGTATGATCACATCGGTGTCCGGCGGCACATAGGCGGG
>CAMJHU010000160.1 GCA_946405565.1 uncultured Clostridia bacterium | reverse complement strand
CAGCTCCTTTCTTGGCTCAATATCGTTGCTTGATCTGCATCCGCTCAGGTGGAAATTTTTTGTGATTTTTTGCTCAATCTGTGAACAAATGGTTAATTTTTCCTATAGACAAACAAAACACAATCAATCCATATTGACAGTGTTTTTTGTGTGTTTTATAATAATGTTGTATATTACAATTCAATAAGTGTGTATAAAATTATAAATGAGGTGTGAAATATGTATTGCGAAAACTGCGGACATGAATTAAAGGATAATGCGTTATTCTGCGATGAATGCGGCTATGTGGTCAATCATCAGGATTTACCCCAAACCGATGTAACAAATGGTGCCGTATGGACGGATGATCCGATGGATAGCTCCTATCAGACAGCCACCCTCCCTCGCGTCGGACAGAAACGTCATATAAAGTTGATAGCAGGAATCGCAGCCGCCGCGGTTGTGCTGACGGGTGTTTTTTTATTATTGTCTCTGAAAAAAAGATCGAACGGTTTTCAGTTTAAGACCGATTATCATCTGTATGACGCTTCCTATGACTACATCATCATGACCGACGACAATGATCATTACGGTGTACTGGATTTTAAGGGGAAGACCACGGTTTCTTTTCAATATGATGGCATGGAATTTCTCGAGAAAAACGGTCAGGGCGGAAAGGTCATGATTTTGAAGAACGGAAAATGCGGGGTAGTCAGTTGCGGGAATAAAACCATCCTTGCGGCTAAATACGATGCGGTGGGTTACTTTGAACTATACGATACGATTTACGCGTTGGATACATCCAACAACTGCATTTGTTTTTTTGACACAAACGGAACATCCAAGGGCAGCGTGCCTTACACATTCCAAAAATGGGATGTGGCTTTTTTCTCACCCTTCCTGCAGAATGATTCCTTTCATGTGGTGGATAATGTGTCAGATAAAGCGGTCCTGCTCAACGGGATGATCTCTCCGGAGTATTTTCTCTTTAAGGACTTCGGTGTGATGAAAATCGTGAACATATCAAATGGGCAGGTGGTGTTTTCTGATGACACCAAAGAATCGACCGTGTATCGTTATTATGAGGCATATGGTCGGGATGACAGGTATTATTGCAACGCCAAATGTGAATTGAAGTATATCCGGGGGAATGTCTGGCCTGTGTGGGAGACAACAGGCATTGTCTTTGACCGGCAGGGACAGCAGGTGGCAAGCGTGCCGGTGACGGATTCTCAAGGAAAGGAACTGGCGCATATTACCATCGATGCGTATGACTATGTGCGGCTTCTCGATGATAACGGAACCTGCGTGGTGCATGAGAATTCGGTGGGAAATGGTGCCTTAGTGCCGGTCTGTTTGCGTGACTCTCCTTACAGCCGGGCAAAGACGGTATTTCAGCTCAAAAATATCACAACCGGACAGGTTTACGGGGAATTTTATCGGTTTGTCTATGACGATGAAAGCGGCGTACTGATGACCTATCAGGTAAGTGAAAGCGCCAATAACCATATTGCATACAGTTATAACGGGCAGAAACTTTATGAATACGGAGATATGTATGATCACTATTACAGTGCCGTCAGGGAAAACGCCAGTTCCTTTTTTGGGGTGGGTATCAACGGCGCCGTGGTCGGCGTGAGAGACGGCGGCAGTATGATGGACGGTGAGTTCATCCGGTCAGACGGAAAAGGGATCTCTTTCGCCAGAATCCGCTACGGGAATATGAAAGATGATCTACATAATGCGTTTTATTGTGATGGTTTGAATGGTGGCATCCTGGTTACGGATATATACAGAGGGAAAAAGGCGGTTTATTTCTCTTTGTCCGATCTGGACGAGACAGGGTATATTCTCGACGATTATGGCGAAGTCGTGGTGATTCCGTCCAGTCTGAATCTCCATAACCAGACCCATTCGTTCAACGACGAAGGAGTTTGTATTCAGGGAGAAAACGGCGATGTACACTGGTACAACCGTTCGGGTGACAATGTCCGTACCGGAAACCGTTCGCGTTTGCGTCTAAGACAGGGGAATGCCCGCACGGAACAGGAAACGCCGCAAAACCAAACAGCTTCGTCCGGACATCAGGATACCACCGCCACGACCGCTCCCACCACAGCGGTGACAGATGCATCCGAGACCACCACCACTACCACCCGTCAAACCACCCAAACCACAAATGCTTCCCAACAATCTTCGTATGATGTGGGACAGGAAGTGGTGATGGGCGAGTATGAGCAGGATAATAATTTCAGTAACGGTAAAGAACCGCTCAAGTGGACGGTGCTGGATGTGCAGGGGGACAAGGCATTGTTGATTGCCCATGATCTCATTGACTATATTCCCTATCACGAGCGCCGGACGGATATCACATGGGAAGATTGTACCCTGCGGAAATGGATGAATGGAGATTTTTACGAAACGGCATTTTCCACGCAGGAGCAGAGCCGGATTCTGACCACCCATCTGACCAATCATGACAACGTCACCGGCACGGACGGTGGTAATGATACCGATGATAGGATTTTTGCGTTGAGTGTAGACGAAGCCAACCGTTATTTCGCATCCGACGCGGAGAGAGTGGCGTATTATACCGACTATGTGGAAAGCTATCATTATGTGACCGAAAAAGCGAAGGGACGGGAATGGTGGTGGCTCCGTTCGCCGGGTGTATCGCCACATCTGGCGGCATTGGTCAATGTGGAAGGCGAAATTATCGAAGTTAAAGGCGATTATGTGAATGATTATGATATCACGGTCAGACCGGCTATGTGGATCAGCATATAATCGGATAGATTCCAAATTTTTCAGGAGGTATTATATATGAATAATCAAATGCAGAACAATCCGGGCAGCACGGAGAAAAAAGGCGGAAAGTACTGTTCCCGCTGCGGAACGCCTTTGGACGCCAGCGGCGTCTGCGGCAATATCTATTGTCCGTCCCGCATAGCTTCCGATCAAGGGGCAGCACAGCAGTACGCCTATACAAGACCTGTGCAGCAGCCTGTACAGCAGCCTGTACAGCAACCCTATTATCCCTATCCCGTCTATGCACAGCAGCCTGCCACGCCCACGCTTTTCAGCAAGTCATGGGATTATGTCAAGGTATTCTTTTCCGCCCAGCCGTTTGCGGCAATGGACAATATTGCCCGAACGGCGGAGAATATATGGGTAGTGTTGGGGAGTGCCGTGGCACTGCTGATTACGCTGGGTTTATACGGCATTGGCACGCAGAAGTGTTATGATGTGAACATGGCGGGATTCTTTATTACCTTCTACGATTTTATGTTGAAAGGGGAGGAATTTACCGATTCCTATGCGTCGTCCGCGGACATCACGTGGATGAATGACCAGTTCAAGCTGTTTGTCTATTTTTTGGGTACAGTTTGCCTGCAAATGTTGGCGGCGTCTGTGACCAATATGATTTTCTTTTCAATGCAGCGGCAGAAAATGAATATCTTCAAAAGTCTGAATCTTCTTTCGGTTTCGCTGCTGCCGATGGCAATGGGGGGATTGATCGCCTTTATTGCTTCCTATATCAACGTGGCTGTTGCTTGCGGGGTGATATTGTTAGGGCTGATTTTCAGTTATATTCAGTTATATTATGGCATTCAAAAGGCAGGATATTTCCAAAAAAGTCCTTTCTGGGGCTTTTGGGTGGTTGTGATGACAAATATAGTGTCGTTGTTTTTGATTCTGACCGTTCTGCGGAAGATGATGGTTTAATGGTTCAGCGTGAAGGGGTGTGATGGATTTTGAGAAATCAAAATGTTGAATTCATTTTGCGGAACAGCGTTCATAGTGTCTATGCCCGTCTGGCGGCGGTAGTATGTTCCGTATTGGCACTGATAATCGGGTGGAATCTTTTACGCGACGGGTTCTTTGCGTATATGGATGCCTTTTCTTTGTTGTATGTGATTTTCACCTGTGTATTGATATGCAATGCCGGTGTGCTGTGGATTCTTTCATTTGCGTCCAGAAAAAGCGAATTGTATGTGGCAGTCGTGATGAAACTCGCAACCATTTTGCTTTTCGGCATAGCGGCAGTGGCATTGATTGTGATAGCGGCGTCGATCTTTTTGTATGGAGATCAGCGGGAAATCAGCCGGAATATCACCTCCATCAGTGAGATGCTTACTTTATTCTCGCTTGAAGGGATCATCGGTATCGCGGTTTTCTTTGTATGGGCGTTTGTGTATGATGTCTTGGCGCTTACCTTTATTTTCTCTCTTGCCAATGTGTATCAGGACGTTACGGATCGGATCACCGGGCGTCTTCTCAGTATTTTTTCCTTTATCCATATGGCAATATCCCTCGTATGTATTCCGGTCGCCGCCAACTTTGAGGATGTGGCATTCCAACTGGGTATTGATACCAATATTATCCGGCTGCCGCAGATTTCTTTTGACTTTGATCAGGCCACTCAGCAGGAAAAAATGAATCTTGCCTTTATGATATTGATTCCGGTGCTTTGGCTTTTGATTGGAATCGTCACCAAAACATATGCCGATCAGAAAAATATCCTCAAAGACGCTCTTGAAGGGAAAATGGTATTCGCTCCCGCCTATGATGCCCAGGCAGCCCAGTGGCAGCAACGGTATATGGCACCCATCTATGCTGACAATCCCGCTGATGCCTCCAGTCCCGCCGATCAAGCCTATCCCGCGTTCGATACATCTCTGGAACCCTTGGAAGCGCCGCAGAATCTCTCTCTCTCGGAGGATTCGGTCGTTGTGCCGTTGCATGATCCGGCTGAGGAGACGTCGCCCGCCGCGCCGATGGATGACCTATCAGACGCGCCTGCCGAAACAGCCGGGGAGATGACGGTTCGCGATGCAGCGGATTCTCCGTCGGCTCCGCCAAGCGCTGCCCCGCAAACCCGTGTATCATACAAGCCTCGCTTGATTCCCGGTACGACATTGTATGATTTCGGTTATTCTGAAAATCGCATACAGTAAAAATCTGCAATCGCAAAACAGGGTACAATATGGGTGTAAGGCGTATTGTGCCCTGTATTTGAAAAGGGGGAAATTCATTGAAATCCGTAATAAAACGATTAGTGGCTGTATTTTTGATTATGGCACTTTTTTCAGGTATGTGTTTGTCGTTGACATCGTGTGAATTTGGAAAAGGAAATAAAATTACCAATGAAGAATGGCTGACGTATATATGCGATACGTTTGGTATGTATTCCTATTCGTCAAAGGAAAAGCATGTGTCCAATATTGAACCATCAAACCCGTATTTTGACACCGTACAGATAGCCTATGAATGGAATATCATTGACGGGACATCGTTTTCTCCTGACCAGCGGCTGACCAAAGGGTATGCCGCCAAAACGTTGGTGAAAGCCGTGGGCTTTGAGGATGTATCCGGAAAAAACGATTTAGAAATTGTGAAATTCGCCATCAAAAACGGGTATGTTACGTTTACATGTTTAGATGATAAGGATATTGATAAGGTAATCAAAAAACAAGATGCGCTGGATTCATTGGATGCATCATTTAAAATTTGGACAAACAGGGACTATGGTCAGCCTAAAGAAACGGTAGAATTTAAGGACGGAGTGAAAGACCTAACTTTTTTGAATTCTTCTCAGTTTGTTGTTGATGAAGATAACAATAGCACGATTATAGTAGGAGATTGTTCTGCACAATTTGCCGTGGGTGACGTCTATGTCTTGCCGGCAACAGAATTTAACGATGCCTGTGCGTACAGAATAAAGGCGATAGAAGTGGTGGACGGTAATA
>CAMJHU010000159.1 GCA_946405565.1 uncultured Clostridia bacterium | reverse complement strand
TGAGGGATAAATGGAAAAACGATATTCCTCACAGCGATACGCATAAATACCGTGTTACCAAGGAGTGGCTGGAAGATGTCATTCTGAAATGCAAAAAGAAATATGACGACGCAATTGGCAAGGGGCTTCGCGAATTGAATGATGCAAAATTTACCGAACTGGTGACGGGCTATTTGATGGAATGGCAGATGATGGAAGCGTGTGAGGGCGGCTATGATCTGTGCGACGGCATTTATAAATCCGTCGGCAGATTTCCCGACGATTATCGGCAGAAGAAAAAAGAGGAGGAATGAGCATGGAACGGTGGCAGATGAGCCGCTTCGGTTTTGTCAATTTCTGGGTATATGATCGTGAAGTGTTTGAGCCTTCCGATGGCAAAATATTGATTCGCGGCTCAAACGGTTCGGGCAAATCCATTACTACCCAAAGCTTCATTCCTTATATTTTGGATGGAGACCGTCAGCCAACCCGACTTGACCCTTTCGGCAGCAGAGACAGAAAGATGGACTTCTATTTGATTGGCGATCAGGATTCCGAAAAGCAGGAAAGCACAGGGTATATCTGGATGGAATTTGTCAAGCCGCAGAGCAAGCAATACAGAACCATAGGGATAGGACTTCACGCCAAAAAAGGCGGCAAGATGAATACATGGGGATTCTGTATTCTTGACGGACGGCGTGTGGAACTTGATTTTTTTCCTTACAAAGAAGTCGGGAGTCAGATCATTCCTTATGACGCTAAGACACTGAGAAAAGAACTTGGCGATGAAAATTTATTTACCGAACGCCCGACAGAGTACAAAGCATTTGTTGCAGATAAGATTTTTGGTATAAGTAAGGACAGAATGGAGGATTTTGACCAGCTTACCAATATTCTCATAAAAACCCGTTCTTCCAAGCTTGCTTCCAAAGAAAATCTGAAACCCGTCCAGCTTTATGATATTCTGAATGATTCGCTTCGTACTCTATCCGATGACGATCTTCACCCGATGGCCGACGCGATGAGCAAGATCGAAGACGCGCATGCCAGAATAGAAAGCTCTGAGATAGCGCTTAGGGAGGCGACCGCGCTGGCGGAAGAATACGACAGGTACAATCGCTATATGCTCTGGATGAAAGCGCGCCGGTATCTCGAAAAAAACAAACAGTTGACCGATGCTCAGAAGGAATGTGAATTGAGGCGTGAGAAACTTGTCTCAACCAAACAAGAAATTGACGAAACACAAGTACTCGTCGAAAAGACGCAAGGTGAAATCAACGCATTAAAAGCCGAAATGGTGAGTTTGCACATTTCGGATATTCAGAATCAGATTGACCGCAGAGAGGAAGCGGAAGAGAATCTGAAGGCAGCCAGAGACAGTGAAAAAAGCAAAAAACAAAGCATCCAGGAAAAAGACGAGCGGATCAGTGAAGATTATATCCGGAAACGCGAGCAGCAGAATCAGCTTGACGCGGCGGAATATACCGTACAAAATATAATAGACGATTTATCAGATTTTCGTGAGGACGATTTTCCTTTTTATGACAGATTTCTTGCCACTTTGAAGGACGGACAGCCGCTGACCAACAGGCAATATTCCTATGAGTGCGGAGCCTTCCGGCAAAAGGCAGTGAATGCGCATGAGACTATCAGAAAATACGAGACGAAGAAAGAGGATTATCTCCGACAGCGAGAAAGCTTTGAGCAAGCTGACGACCGTTTTCAGAAAGCGGAATCAATATTCCGGGAAGCACTCGGCGTACTGGAGGGAGAAAAGGACGAGGCAATCGAAAAGTTATACATTGCGGCAAGGAGTAATAAAGAATTTACGATTGATGATCTGATCTTTCACAGAATAGAATCCGTTCTGTCCCACTATGAAGGAGCTGGTTCAGCGGGTGAATATTTATCGCTGCTTTCCGGCATCTATAAAGAAAAAAGCGGCATCATTGAGAGAGAAAGGGCTGTTGCGAAAGCCGTCGAAGAAGAAAAAGAACGGCAGTGTCGGCAGCTCCGGCAGGAGCTGGAAACGCTTCAAAACACCCCCGAACCTGTCCCGGTTCGTTCAGAGCAAAGGCTTTCCGCCAGAAAGGCACTGAGCGACAGGGGCATACCGTTCCGCTCGTTTTATGAGTGCGTGGATTTTAAGGAAACCGTTCCCGATCCTGTGCGCTGCGCGATAGAAGCAGAGCTTGCGGATATGGGTATGCTCGACGCGCTTGTGATTCCGGAGGAATACAGACAAGCGGCGGTGGAAGCCTTGGCGGCGTTTGCCGACAGCTATCTCTGGCAGGAAAAGAAGCCGCCCATCATGGAAAGCTCTTTTTTTGAAATTGTGACGGACAGCACCTTTACCGGAACAATCGGGAGAATCCTTGCGGCATTTGAAGAAAGCGCGGTTCTGATGGAAAACGGTTTTTATCGCAACGGAGTGCTCTGCGGTCACTCGGTGGGAGAAAAATCCGTAAGCTTCATAGGAGCAGAGAACCGAAGAAAATATCGTCAAAGGCTGATAGATGACCTTTCGCAAAGGCTTGACGAGGCAGTTTCTTTGTATGATGACGCGGTGAATAAACGCAAAACAACTGAAAATCGAATGGTTATTCTGGATGAAGAATTTCATTCGATTTCCGATCTGTCCGGACTGGATACGGCTCTGAATATTTTAAATAGCGCTAAAATAGAAAGTGATGCAACCAAAAAATACAGAGACGAGCAGGAACAAGCATGTGCCGGATTAAAAGCCGAAACAGATTCTTTGTTTGAAAAGGTAAGCATCCGTTGTGCGGAATTTCCCAATTATCCCAAAACAAGCAGCTTCTTTGCCCAATTGATTCTCAATCTTGACAGTTTTAAGGGGCTTTTGGAGGATGCGGCAAAAGAGATTGGTAATATAAGCCATTACAGGGAAACGCTGGCTATGATTGACGAGAAAATAGAAACGGAAAAAGATGACCGGGATTTGCTGCAATACGAGCTTGGCATACTTAAAAAGCGTATGGGACAGTATCTCTCTGTGATAGACGCCTGCGACAAGATTCTTAAAGCGCCGGACAACCTTGACCGTACCAGAAGGTTTCATGAAATCAATGACCGGATCAGTACACTTGAAAAACAGAAGCGTGATTATGAGATAAGCGCTGCACAAATGCAGGTCATGGAAGGCGAACTGCAAAAAAGCATCACTGCCACAGAAGAAGAGATGGATGCTTTGGCTGAGCAGGAACATACGCTCGCTTCTTATTTCACGGAGGAACTTGCGCTTGGCTTTTTACCCCTGACAATGGAAAATAAAACGCATAGAAGGTGTGCCGATGAAGCAATAAGTTTGATTATTCCCGGCGACGAACAAAAGAATATCAGCGATATTTCGGGCAGACTCAATGATGTCTTCCGCAATAAAACCAATCAACTTTCTTCTGAATATCGGCTCATGTCTGAAACGATTTTTGAAAATTCCGGTCCTGATACGGTCAGATCAAGAATGAAAATGCAGCTTGTCTGGCAGGGAAAGCAGGTGGCGCCGTCAGTATTTCGTGGAGAGCTTGAGAAATCCATTGCCCATGACAAATTGCTTCTCAACCGGGAAGAGGAAAATATGTTCAGAGAAATATTGCTCAATACCATCAGTAAAAAGCTTTCCAATCGTGTCAGGGAGAGCAGTGAATGGGTCGGTGCCATGTCGGATCTGATGACAGGCATCCATACGTCAATGGGATTGACTTTTCGGCTAAAATGGATGCCCAAAAAAGATTTAGGCGAAAATGAGCTTCCTGTGGAGGAACTGAATAAACTGCTTGCTAAGGACAGCAAATGGATCAGTGCTGACGATATATCCCGGCTGACCAATCATTTCAGAAGCAAGATCGAATACGAACGCCGTATGCTGATCGAAAGCGGAGAAGACGTCAATTACGAGGTGATTATACGCAAAGTGCTTGATTACAGAAATTGGTATGAATTCCGCTTGCAGTACAAGGAACCGACAATGTCTGATTTTAAAGAATTGGCCAATCACATATTCAATCGGTTCAGCGGCGGAGAACGGGCACTGTCACTGTATATACCGCTGTTTGCCGCGGTGGCCGCGCAGTATGAAAAGGCGGGTCCAACGGCTCCTAAAATCGTCGCTTTGGACGAAGCCTTTGCCGGTGTGGACGAAAGCAATATCAGCGAGATGTTTGCCTTGATGGATAAACTGGAATTCGGTTACATTATCAATTCACAGGCGCTGTGGGGTACTTATTCCACAGTGAAGTCGCTCAGTATTGCGGAATTGCTGCACGATAAACACAGCCGTATTATCACCGTTATCAGATACCTGTGGAATGGTAAACAGAAAAAGCTGATAGATTAGGAGGGATACAGTTTGCAGGATCACGAGCAGCTTGCCTTATTGTTGAAAAGTGAAGCGGGATTTGAGCGGATCATGGAGCTTCTTCTTGATAAGTACAGGTCATACGGTGAACACAGAGGCAAAATCGATCTACATGACGCTTCGACCATAGAGTGTGAAGCCTTGAATGCGTTTGTGTCTCCCAAGAAATTTTTTAAGCCTCCGGAGCTTTCTTTTAAAGTGTCTGATTTTGAACGGGCAATCAGTGAATCACCTTATCCGAACGCTACTCTGAAGGCGGTTCTGGAAGCGTATTTTAACCAACCAATCATGACGTCATCCGAACGGAATCAGCGCCGCCAATCACTATGGGAAGAATTTGTGGGTGCTATCTTAGAAAAGTTCAGGGGAACGACTTGCGTTGACTGGCTGACAGCCATGTTTGGCAGCAGGAAATACGGTTACCACATCGTGCTGACGGAGTATAAGGCGGATGTGCGCGCGGCGGAAGCTTTGCTCTCAAATGTGTGCCGCGTGGTAAACGCGAGATATGCGTGTGATTTTGCATGGATACAGCTTGCCGTTTTGGGAGCGGATATGACCGGGGATTCACACTGGTTTGATTCCGACAGAGCGGGAGGCAAGCTGCTTCTCAATGCGATAACATTTTTCTTTCATGAGGCGGAAGGATATGTGCCGGATAACAGGCAGACGCTTTATGATTTTTTTGGTATCGAGACGAATGGAATATCCGGCACGGCGACAGTGTTTTCCATTTCTTTCTTTGACGGGAGCGAAAATAAGCATCCGGGATTTGAGGCGTTTGCCAACAGACGTGAGCCTGTTACCGTTTCAGAAATCAATCTTCGTAACATCAACTATGCCAGAAGCGCCAATAAAATTGTATATGCAGTAGAAAATCCATCGGTTTTCACTGTTTTGACAGAATACATACCGAAGGAAAGCTGCGGCTTGATCTGCACATTCGGACAAATCAGAACAGTGGTGGCCAGATTGATTGAATTGCTGCTTGCAGGGGGCTGTGTGATTTATTATGCCGGCGATTTTGACCCCGAAGGATTGCAAATTGCGGATAAGCTCATGACAACACATGAGAACGGTAGTGTGATACCGTGGCGAATGAGCATGCAGGATTATATGGAACTGCAAAAGAATAAGGAAATCATCAGCGACAGACGTCTGAGCATTTTACATACAATCCAGTCCCCTTGCCTGAAAAAAACCGCTGAAGCAATTCTTAATGAAAAACACGCCGCCTATCAGGAATTACTGATAAAGCACATGATCAACGATATCGTTCAAGTGAAAAGGGATTGAATGACAGTTATCTTTTCTTTGTTTAATGCGACGCTATTTTTGTGCGTTCACACTATCTTGACAAGTCAAATATTTCCGGTACAATACCAACA
>CAMJHU010000158.1 GCA_946405565.1 uncultured Clostridia bacterium | reverse complement strand
GGAAAGATCATCTTCTCCCATATCATTCCCAATGTCATGTCGGTTTGTCTGGTATCCATCACGCTTGCCTTCGGTACCTCCATGCTGACCGAATCCACCCTCTCTTACCTCGGCTTCGGTGTACCGCTGCCCACGCCTACATGGGGCAATATGCTGACCGGCGCCAATAACAGCATTATCATTCAGAACTACTGGTGGAACTGGTTGTTTGTCGGCGCGATTTTCGGCGTAGCCTGCATTTGTATCAACCTGATCGGCGACGGTCTGCGTGACGCCCTCGATCCGAAAGCCAACGGCAGATAATTTTTTGAGAAAGGAGGCTTTTTTGAAGGATTGCGGTCTTTCAAAAAGCGACGGTAAGATAAGATGGAAGAAAACAAAGAAAAACAATTCCTGCTGGAAGTCAAGCATCTGCACACCTTTTTTACCTCCCGCCGCGGCGTGATCAAGGCGGTCAATGACACCTCCTATGCCGTGCGTGAGGGGGAAACACTGGGCATCGTGGGCGAATCGGGTTCGGGCAAAAGCGTGTCCGCTATGAGCATTCTGCGGCTGCTCGATGAAAACGGTTATATTGACAGCGGTGAGATTCTGTTTGACGGCAGAGACCTGACAAAAATTTCCAAAAACGAAATGTATGAGGTCAGAGGCAACGATATCTCCGTGATTTTCCAGGAGCCGATGACCAGTTTAAATCCGGTCTTTACGATTGAAAAGCAGATTTCGGAAGTGTTCATGATTCATCAGGGCATGGACAAGAAGGAAGCTGCCAAACAGGCGGTGGAAATTCTCCGTTCGGTGAAGATCCCGAATCCGGAGATCGTCGCCAAACAGTATCCGCATCAACTCTCCGGCGGTATGCGTCAGCGCGTGATGATCGCCATGGCGCTCGCCTGCAAGCCCAAGCTGCTCATTGCCGACGAACCCACCACGGCACTCGATGTGACCATTCAGGCGCAGATTCTCCGCCTGATGAACGAACTGCAAGCCGAACGCGGTACCAGTATTCTGTTTATTACCCACGACCTCGGCGTGATCAATCAGATGGCTGATTTTGTGGCGGTCATGTATTGCGGACAGGTGGTGGAGAGTGTGCCCGCGAAGGTGCTGTTTGACCCGAAAACGCCCTGTTCTCATCCCTATACCGAGGGACTGCTGGTTTCCATTCCGCGCCTTGACACGCCCGCCAACGAGCGTTTGCAGGCGATTCCCGGCGCGGTGCCGCATCCGCTCGACCTGCCCAAGGGCTGCAAGTTTGCGCCCCGCTGCAAATACGCGACTGACAAGTGCCGCGAGTGCGAACCGGAGCTGACCAAGATCAGCGATAAGCAGCAGGTACGCTGCTTCTATCCCAATAAGGAGGAAAGACAAAATGGCACAAAATAACGGCGAAAAGAAAATTCTCCTTAAAATCACCAATCTGAAGCAGTACTTTCCGCTCAGCACCAAGGGGCTGTATGTCAAGGCGAACGACGGTATCGACGTGAATATTTATGAAGGCGAGACCTTCGGTTTGGTCGGTGAATCGGGCTGCGGTAAGTCCACGTTCGGACGCACGCTGCTCCAGCTCTATCCGCAGACCGACGGACGCACCATGTATTACGGACAGTCTCTTGACGAATTCGCGCCGCAGTACGTTCACGATACGATTAAAAACCTTCCCTCGCTGAAAAAGGAACTGGTCCGGCTTCAGCAGAAAGAGAAGGAGGCACAGGCGGCTTTTGACAAAGCGGGTGAAAGTGATCAGAACGCCAAAAGTGAGGCGCTCCGTCAGGCGAAGCGGGACGCTGACGCGGCACTCTTCAACATTGCGAGTATCTTTGGCGGCTTCATCACGGTAGAGGACTGCGCGCCGATTCAGGAAGCGTTTATGAAGGCTCGTTCCCATTCCGCGGAAATCCGCAAGCTGCATGACCGTCGCCGTGTGCTGGAAAGCAAGCTGGCAGACGCGGAGTATGTATGGCAGAATAAAGGGAAGGGCGACAGCAAGGTTGCTTCTCTGAAGAAGGACATCGAAGAAATTGATATCAAACTGGGTGAAACGCGTGGCAAACTGGACGAGGCATTGGACGAAATCGACAAAATGCGCGAACCTTACGTCAATGGCCCTGAATTCCAGAAGTACGAGGTCTACCGTGACGACGGCATCGACCTGTCCCGTCTGACCACCGAGGAAATGCGCAGCTTCCGCAGTGAATTGCAGCTGATTTTCCAGGATCCCTATTCGTCGCTCAATCCCAGAATGACGGTGGGACAGATCATCGGCGAGGGCATGGTCGCCCATAAGTATTACAGCAAAAACAGTCCCCGTATGCAGGATCGCATTCTGGAAATCATGACCAAGTGCGGACTGGCGCCCTATTTCATTCACCGTTTTCCGCATCAGTTTTCGGGCGGACAGCGTCAGCGCATCGGCATCGCCCGCGCGCTTTCCACCAATCCGAAATTTGTGATTTGTGACGAAGCGGTTTCCGCGTTGGATGTTTCCATTCAGTCGCAGATTATTAACCTGCTGCAGGATCTGAAGGAACAGAACAATCTGACCTATCTCTTTATTACCCATGATCTGTCGGTTGTCAAGTACATCTCCGACCGTATTGGTGTCATGTATCTGGGCAATATGGTGGAGCTGAGCGATTCCCAAGAACTGTTTGACCATCCGCTTCATCCCTATACAGAAGCGCTGCTTTCCGCCATTCCCACAACCAACGTGGATGATGACCGTGAGCTGGTGATTCTGGAAGGCGATATTCCCAGTCCGGTCAATCCTCCCAAGGGCTGCAAGTTTCACACCCGCTGCAAATATTGTACAGAAGTCTGCAAAAATATTACCCCGGAATTCCGTGAAGTCAGACCCAATCATTTTGTGGCATGTCACCATATTCTGGGCGATATTTCCGATTTGCCTCCCGTCAATCAGGAGAAGGATACGGAATAACCACTCATAATTTTCCCTTGTTTTTCTGATAGCGTGTCAAAAGAAGCGCGGTGGTACACCCTTATCGGTACTTGCCGCGCTTTTTTGAATTTTTTTCATATGTCAAATCTATCGGGGAGATGATGTTTGTTTATGTTGTTTGATAAAAAAGTCAAGCGTGATATGGAGGTTATGCAGGAACGCAATCGACGTTATCTAGAAGCGATGGAACAGACTGAACCATCGGACAATGAACAATTTTGCGAAGATACACAAAAAGCGGAGGATATCCGCGAGGCAATGACAAAAGCCAAGGCATATCGACAGCAAAACGAGGATTTGGGACTGGAGAAGGGCGACGTATTTGCGTTGATCCTTTCCGCACTGCTGGTGTTTGGTCCCATTCTGCTGATTCTGGCGCTTCTGCTGACGCTGGCGTGGATTTTGCTGCATTAGGTCGGTGCGATAGAAACGGAAGGTTGTTTTTCTGATCTTTGGGTTGCAATAGGTAGAACAATATGGTAATATGATAGTATATCATTCTAGCAATCTCAATGGGGAGGAGACGGTGATGAGACATATCAAAAAAACAGCCGTTCGCTGTGCGGCGGCATGGCTGGTTGCGTTGTCGGTGCTGCTGGTAAGCGGATGTGACGATTGGTTTCAGCCTTTGATTCTGACCGACAGCGAAACGCCCGACATGGTGCTGAATCATTTTTTTGAGGCACTGAAATCCGGTCAGTATCAAACGTGCAGTCGCTATCTGGCGGATCATGAGAGTTTTGTGATCAAGGACAATACCGAATACAACGTGGTTCTGCCGCTGGCAAACAAATGTATGGAGCATTTGGACTATACTCCCATCGGTGAATGCCAAACCGATCAGCTCACGGCATCCTGTACCGTTCGCGTCACCGCACTGAATTGGAACGGATTGGTTCAGGCAATCAAAACCAATTATATGCCATTGGAATACGAATATTTGACCAATCATGGTCTGAAAAGCCTTGACAAACAAAAAGACAAACAGGATGTTGGTAATATCATCTGTATTGCGATAGGCGCCTACGGCGACTCGGTGGGGACAGTAGAACAGGATGTGACAGTTCATTTTGAGTGGGAAGATAACCAGTGGAAAATCCGACAGGAAACGGAGCTGATCCGGGCTATTTTTGGAGATGACAGCAATGCGTAACGGTCAAAGAAAAAAGAAACGCAGCTTTTTGACAGTGCTGCTTTGTTTTCTGCTATGTGCAGCCATGATAGGAGGTTTGGCATATTTTGCCGTTTCTCCTACCGCGAAGGTGGAAAACGTACAGCTTTCAGGAGATGCCGCGTCGGCTTATCTGAATAATAAAGCAGGAGAACTTCTGTCGGAGGTTGTGGGCATCCAAAGCGCCAGGGTGCTGCCCTATGATTTCAGTGTGCCGGAGAAAGAGCCTGATCCCAGTCATTATTACGAAGAAAACGGCATGAGCTGTTACAAGGACAGTACCATCGTGGTCAAATGCTGGAGCGAACCGTATCACAACAGCAACAGCGGTGTGGACAGCACCGCCTATTACGCGGATGTGATGATTCAGCATCCGTCCCAATTTCGCCGCCAGTGGGCGCACGGAGATTATAACGCAAGGGGATATCAGTATCCGTCCAACATGTTTCTGGCTTCTCACGGCGTGGTGGGGATGTCGGCTGATTTTCATAAATTCCGCAATTTCGGCATTGTGATACAGTATGGCACCGTGATTTGCGACCGGCGTGGCAGCAGTGTTCTGGACGTCCTGACGGTGGATTATGAGGGAAATTTCCATATCTGGCGTGATGATGCCCTTCGCAGCCGGATCCGGGAACAAGGCGCTGACGATATCATGCTTTCCTTTACCTTCGGTCCGGCACTGGTAGAGAACGGACAGGCGCTTTCCTCCGATCATTGGAGTGATCAGGTGCTTGGCGAGCTGTATCAGACTGTGGCGCGTTCGGCGATTGGTCAGTTGGGGGAGAGGCACTATCTTTTCTGTACGCTGTACCGTCCGGGACTGACCTGTCGGCAGATGGCGGAACTGATGGAAAGCAAGGGATGTGTCACGGCTTACAATCTCGACGGCGGACAGACCGGTACGCTGCTGTTTAACGGAAAAGTTTACAATAGGATTGCCTATAAAGGCGTTGAACGCGCTATGAGTGATATTATGTATTTTGCTTCGGCAGAATCCTGACGCAAGGGGGAGAAAAGGATTGGACAATCGTTTGGCATTGATCGGAGATACCGTGACAATCAGCTGGTTTGGCGTATTTGTGGCATTTGGCTGTCTGGTGGGGATTGTGATTGCCTGTGTGCTGCGTGGCACACAGGAAAAGGCTGTATCGGATATCTTTATCAGCATGATTTTTTCGATTCCGTTGGGATTGCTGTGCGCGAGATGGTTTTACTGTCTGTTTTCCATGCGGGAATTTGAGGGATTGGCACAGATGACAAAGCTGACAGAAGGCGGTTACGGACTTTATGGCGCATTTTTTGGCGTCTATCTGGGCGTGTCGATGGCTATGCTGGTAGCAAATATCGACGATTTCGGTGGATTAATGGATTGTCTTGCCGTAGGCGGTGCGTTTGCCGTTGCGGTGGGACGGTTTGCCACCTATTTCACCGGTACGGAACTGGGCTATGAAGTGGATTTTTCGTTCATGACAGTGTACGACGAGGCGCATGATCTTCATGTTTTCGCGGTATATTGGCTGGACGGTCTGCTGGAATTGGTTGTTTTTGGAGTGAGTCTGTGGTTTTTCCGCTTTTGCCAGCGCGATAGTCATCCGGAGCATACCGAAGGAAAGACCGCGCTGGTGATGCTGGCGCTGGTGGCGCTCAAGGGCTTTGA
>CAMJHU010000157.1 GCA_946405565.1 uncultured Clostridia bacterium | reverse complement strand
GGCTTGACCGGAATGGTCAGCATGGGGAGCTTGTTGCCGAGTAGCTCGGTGTATTCGTTTTCCATGCCCATGCGGTCATAGACCTTATCGGGGTCCCAGTTTTCCAGACCGATGACCAGATCGATTTTTTCGGTAATCTTGACGGCGCCCATACCGAAGATACGGCGGGCATTGATGATGCCGATGCCGCGCAGTTCGATGAAGTGTCGGATATTGGCAGGCGCGGAACCGACGAGGGTCTTGTTGGACACCTTGCGGATTTCCACCGCGTCGTCCGCAATGAGACGGTGACCGCGCTTGACCAGTTCAATGGCGGTTTCGCTCTTGCCCACGCCGCTGTCGCCCAGCAGCAGGATACCTTCGCCGTAAACCTCCACGAGTACGCCGTGACGGGTGATGCGGGGCGCGAGTTCGACGTTGAGGAAGGCGATGAGATCGGACATAAAGTGCGACGTTGCCTCCGGTGTGGCGAGAATCGGCATACTGTATTTTTTGGCTGCCGCTGTCATTTCCTCAAACGGTTCAAAGCTGCGGCAGAGAATCAGCGTCGGCGCACCACGTGACATCAGGTCATCGAGACACTTCTCCCGATCCTCAGCGGCAAAACCGTTGAGATACGCCATTTCGGTATTGCCGAACACGAGAATACGGCGGTTGTCATAGAAGGTGAAGAAGCCGGTCAGTTCCACGCCGGGACGGTTGACTTCGTTGGACGAGATGAGAATCTCTTCGGGATTTTTGGGCATATGCACGGTTTCCAGCGAAAACTCTTTGATAATCTTCGCCAGCGACACGGTAAATGTGATAGCCATACGACACAACCTTTCTGTCGGATTTCGCAAGAAAAATTTTAACGCATAGTTGTATGTATATTCTACCATACATTTGACTAAAATTGAAGTGTTTTTTGATAAGTTTTTTTATTTTTTTATGAAAAAACGCCCTTCTGCCGGGAGCAGAGGACGTTTTTGGGATTTAATCTTTCACGGGACAAACCATATTCTGCGGATGACCCTCCATCCAGCAGCGGAGATTGTCGCAGACGATGTCGAACAGTCTCCGGCGGGTTTCCAGCGGCGCCCACGCGATATGGGGCGTAACGGTGATATGCGGCGCCTGACGCAGCGGGGTTGTGACGGACATGGGTTCCTCGGTCAGCACGTCCACGGCAGCGGCGGCAATGATGCCGCTCCGGAGCGCGTGAGCGAGGTCGGCTTCGTTGATCAGCCCGCCGCGTGCGGTATTGACCAGCAGCGCCGTGGGTTTCATGAGAGAGAGCGTGTCGCGATTGATAAGACAATGAGTTTCGCTATTAAGCGGGCAGTGCAGTGAGACAATATCGGATTTTTTCAGAAGGGTTCTGAGCGGCACAAAGGTGACGGCAGGTTTGTCATAGGGCGCATACCGCTCCGGGTGACGGGTGTACGCCAGCACCTCCATGTCAAACGCGCGGGCAATCTCCCCCACCTTGCGTCCGATATGTCCATAGCCTGCCAGTCCGATGGTTTTTCCCGCCAGTTCGTGGGTAGGCAGTCCGAACTCGCTGAAATAGCGTTTCTCCGTCCAGCCGCCGTCGGCACAGTCGCGGGCATAGTCGGCAATGCGGCAGTAGTGGTTGAGGATGAGCGCAAAGGTGTGCTGCGCGACGGCATTGGCGGAATAGGCGGGGACATTGCAGACCGTGATGCCGTGTTCCGCGGCGGCAGTCAAATCCACCTGATCGAAGCCGGTTCCCATCAGTCCGATGTATTGCAGACGGGGACACTGCTCCATGACCTCCCGGGTCATGCGGCTCTTGTTGCAGATCACCGCGTCGGATAAACCAATCCGTTCCGCGGTGCGGGAAGCATCGGTTTCTTCGATCCAGTTGACCTCACCCAGTTCGGATAAGCCAGCCGGACGCGCTTCTCCCGGCAGAAACGCTGTGAATGTATCCAGTACCGTAATTCTCATTTCTATTCCAAGCGCGAAGCGCTTCCTCCGTTATTCACTATTCATTATTCATTATTCACTATTCACTATTTCTGTATTCGCCCAACCCTGTCGCGTGTCAGGGCTGGTCTTGCCCGGCAGGCTTCCGCCTGCCTGCTGGGGCGCTGCCCCAGCCCCTGCAAGGGCTACTCGCCCTTAACCTCGGCAGGGAGCTTACCCCCTGCACCCCGCGCCGCTTCGCGGCTAATTCGGCTCGTCTTTAATTACAGTCGATTTCCTTGGTGCGTACCTTTTCGACCATCAGCCTGACGAAATCCTCCACGCTCATCGCGCCCAGATCGCCGTCCTTCCGGCTGCGAATCGAAACCGTCTTGTTTTCGATATCCTTATCGCCCACAACCACCATATACGGAATCTTCTTGACCTGCGCCTCACGGATTTTATACCCGATCTTCTCATTCCGGTCATCGACTTCGCACCGCATACCTTCGGCTTCGAGCGCCTTCTTGACTTCATAGAGATAGTCCAGATGACGGTCGGCAATCGGCAGCAGCTTGACCTGCACCGGCGCCAGCCACGTCGGGAACGCGCCCGCGTATTTCTCAATCAGATAGGCGAGCGTTCTCTCATAACAGCCGATGGACGTGCGGTGGATAATGTAGGGACGCTTCTTGGTACCGTCGCGGTCGGTATATTCCATGCCGAACTTCTCGGCGAGCATCTGGTCAATCTGAATCGTGATGAGCGTATCTTCCTTGCCGTGGACGTTCTTGATCTGGATATCCAGCTTGGGTCCGTAGAATGCCGCCTCGCCGATACCGATGACATACGGAATGCCCAGATCGTCGAGAATGGTCTTCATCTTGCCCTGTGCCTCGTCCCACTGCTCCTGCGTGCCGATGTATTTCGCGCGGTCATTGGGGTCCCACTGCGAAAAGCGGTAGGAAGCGTCCTCATACAGACCCAGCGTCTTGAGCATGAAAATGGCAAGCTCCAGACAGCCCTTGAATTCGTCCTCCAGCTGGTCGGGACGGCACATCAGATGTCCCTCGGAAATGGTAAACTGCCGCACGCGGATTAAACCGTGCATCTCGCCGCTGTCCTCGTTGCGGAAGAGCGTGGACGTCTCGTTGTAGCGCAGCGGCAGGTCGCGATAGGAACGGGCGCGGTTGAGGTACGCCTGATACTGGAAGGGACAGGTCATGGGACGCAGCGCGTAGCATTCCTCGCCTTCCTTTTCCTCGCCCAGCACGAACATACCGTCCTTGTAGTGATCCCAGTGACCGCTGATTTTGTAGAGGTCGCTCTTTGCCATGAAGGGGGTCTTGGTGAGCTGCCAGCCGCGGCGCTGTTCCTCGTCCTCGACAAAGCGCTGCAGAAGCTGAATCACTCTTGCGCCCTTGGGGAGCATGATGGGCAGTCCCTGACCGATATAGTCCACCGTCGTGAAGAGTTCCAGCTCGCGCCCGAGTTTGTTGTGGTCGCGCTTTTTGGCTTCTTCGAGCATCGTGAGATGTTCTTCCAGCATCGACGCCTTGGGGAAGGACACGCCATAAACGCGGCAGAGCATTTTATTTTTAGCGTCGCCGCGCCAGTAAGCGCCCGTGCAGTTGGTGAGCTTGAAGGCTTTGACGGGGGCAACCGTCATGAGATGGGGACCGGCGCAGAGGTCGGTGAATTCACCCTGCTTGTAGAAGGAGATGTTCTCGCCCTTGTCGGCGTGTTCCCTGCAAAGCTCGACTTTGTAGGGTTCTTCCATGTCTTCGAGCAGCTTCACAGCTTCGTCGGACGGGAGTTCAAAGCGCTCGATGGGCATACCGCTCTTGACAATGGCTTTCATCTCGGCTTCAATCGCGGCGAGGTCGTCGGCGGTAAAGGGCTTTTCCACGTCGAAATCGTAGTAGAAGCCGCCGTCAATGGACGGTCCGATGGAGAGTTTCGCGGCGGGATACAATCGTCTGACCGCCTGCGCGAGAATATGCGACGTGCTGTGCCAGAATGCCTTTTTGCCGTCGATATCGTCAAACGTGAGGATTTCCACCTCACAATCGCTGTCCGGCACCGTGCGAAGGTCGCAGACAACCCCGTTCACCTTGGCGGCGCAGGCAGCTTTGAAAAGTCCCGCGCTGATGGATTTGGCGATGTCCGCAACCGACACGCCGGATTCAAATTCTTTCACGTCATCTTTTAATTTGACCTGAATCATAACAATACCTCCTAAAAAATCAAATAAAACAAAAAAGCCTCACCCAAAACATACCCATATGGTATATTCGGGGTGAAGCTCATCAAACCAATTGAAAAACTCCACGGTTCCACCCGTGTTGGTGCATTCTGACACAGAATACACCCGCTCATCAAGCCCGTAACGCAGCCACGCGGCAGGATTTGTGCTGCTCTGATCACTAATCACTAATCACTAATCACTAATCACTAATGATGCAGCCATTTCATCCCGCACTCGGAAGCGGTATATGCCCGACAAATCCTGTCCGCTCTCTCAGCCGGTGAAGCGGTTCTCTGTCGCAGGAAAAACTGTCAGGTTTAACTTCCTCAACGTTTTTTTCGGTGATTCGGTTTTGGAATGTTTATTGTACTATCATACCGCAAGAAAACCGCTTTGTCAAGCCTTTTTTTCGGAATGTTTTTTCTGTCCAATTCCGCATTCCGCATTCCGAATTAACTTATTCCTCGCCCTGATTTTCGGTCGGTTCGGGGGCAGGGGCTTCGGTGGTAGAAGGAGCGGGCGCCTGCGTCGTGGTAGGAGCGGGCGCCTGCGTCGTGGTGGGAGCGGGAGCCTGCGTGGTGGTAGGAGCGGGAGCCTGTGTGGTGACAGCGGGTTCAGTGGTATTGGCGGTGGTCGGTTCGACAATCAGCGTCGTCGTCGGCTCGGTCGTGGTGGTGGTGGTCGTGGTAGTCGTGCGTCTGCGACGGGTCGTGGTGGTACGACGGGTGGTTGTCGTGGTACGACGGGTCGTCGTGGTGGTACGGCGGGTCGTGGTCGTGGTACGACGGGTAGTTGTCGTGGTCTTCTTGGTGGTCTTCTTGGTGGTCGTGGTGGTCTTCTTGGTGGTCGTGGTGGTCTTCTTGGTGGTCGTGGTCTTCTTGGTGGTGGTGGTAGTCGTAGTCGGTTCCGTGGTGGAAGCGGTGGTTGCATTGGCTTGGGTCACATCACTGTCAGGTTCCGTCGTAGAAGCATCGGACGATTCAGGCAGTTTAGCGACAGCCTGCTCCGAAAAGAGCAGTTCAAAGGTTTTCCGATCCGCCTTGCCGGTAGATTTCAGCTTGTGAGTCGCCTGGAATTCGGCGACAGCCGTGCGGGTATGTCCGTCAAAGGTTCCCTTGACGTAGGCGGCGGGCAGATAACCGAGTTCATGGAGCCGCTGCTGTACCGTCAGTACAAGGGAATTGGCGTTGCCCATTTCGAGCAGCGTGGACTGATAGAGCGGGAAATTCACGTCGGAACCGCTGACATCGCTGCCCGACACTTCATCGGTGCGGGTGACGACGTCCGCCGTGGAAACGGGGCGCAAATGCGGCTTTTCCTGCGAGCCGAGCGCCGTCATCGCGGCTTTGCCGCCAAACCAGCCGATGCCGAATACCGCCGCCAGCACGACAGCCGCCTTGACCGCGTTGCCCAGCCATCTGCGGCGCTTGTTCCGGGCGAGCTTCTGCTGCTGCATCTGGGCTTCCCGGGCGGAATCGGCAACCAGCGCGTCCACTTCTTCGGGCGTCTGCAGCGCCCATGCCGCAGGTTCTTCTATGCCGGAATCCAGTTCGTCGCACAGATTGTCAATATTGTCGATATTTTCGGCTTTTTCCGCAGCTTTGGCAGCCGAACGTTCCACAATCGCACTGATCA
>CAMJHU010000156.1 GCA_946405565.1 uncultured Clostridia bacterium | reverse complement strand
AATTGGCAAATACGACCCACTTTTTCCGATCATACAGCGTATCAAACGTAATAACCGGATTCTGCTTATAAAACTCCACGTCGTCGTAATATTTCAGCTTGGCAAACATCGTGCCGTTGCGGCGGTGATGACCGTAAATAATGGAACATTTGGAAAGGGTGTTATTCGGTCCTACATCGTTGCGATAGTCCAAAAACGGATTACCTGCCGCGTTATACTCCTTGTTGACGTCGTGATTGAGATAAAAGCTATTGAGCGTGTCCTTTTTACGCTGTGTAACTGCGTAGTCGATCGGCGTGTTGGGTACCTGAATCCAGCCGACAATATCCTCGTTTTTTTCCAGCAGGGCTGCCATTTGTTCCAGCATACCGTTTTCCAACCGTTTTTCTTCCACGACGGTGCTTTCGGTACTCTCTTCCCAAACGCCGTTGTTGGCTTGCTGTACCTCATGCCCCTTGTGCGCATCCTGGAACTGCTCCATTTTGTGGGACAGAATCAATGGCTCCGCGACATATTTGTAGACCAAGAAGCCCGCTGATCCCAGAAAAATGCAAATGGACAGTGCCAGAATCACGTTGGTAACGGGGTCAGATTTCTTTTTCTTTTTGGATTTGGACTTCGTTTTGGTCTTGGATTTGGCTTTTTTAGCCGGCGTTGTTTCCGCGGGGAGATCATCGTCAAAAGAATCCACAAAGCCATCGCCAAACTCCATGGCAGGCGCGGCAAGGGGAACCGCCGCTGTAAAATCCGCGTCATTGGGCGCTTGACTGCCGCTTTTCAATTCGCGGGCGAGTTGCTCATACCATCTATTGCTGAATTGTCCTTCCACGTTTTATTCATTCCTTTCCAGTTAATCCGTCCTGATAGGCTGTTGCTCTTTCTAAGATTCCGCGCAAAGCCGTTTGCGCTGCATGACAACGATTATCCGCACGGCTGCGATGCGCACCGTCGTCTTCCAGTTTCATGACGTCTACTTTTTCACAGCCGCGAACCGCAAATCCCAGAAAAATCAATCCTACCGGTTTTTCCGCCGTACCGCCGCCAGGTCCGGCAATGCCCGTTACTGACACGGCGATATCCGCACCCGAAAGCGCCAGCAGTCCCTTTGCCATTGCGGTGGCGGTCTGCTCCGAAACGGCGCCATAGTGCGCCAACACTTCCTCCGGCACGCCTACCATTCTGGTCTTCATTTCATTGGAATAAGTTGTGATGCCCAACTCAAATACATCCGATGAACCCGGTATATCGGTGATCAGCTTGGAGATCAGTCCGCCGGTACAGGATTCCACTGTCGCTAGCTTCCAACCACTCCGGCGCAGCACATTGACTGTTTCTTCGGAAAGTTGACAGTTATGCTCAATATTCACCACTTCACTCCTCTCGCTGCCGCTCCGCTTTTTCATTCGGGGCGTATGATTTCGACCGTCGTATTCGTCAAAGCCCGTTCTATCATGTCATCCACGCAGACCGTATCATTTTCCAACGCCGTCTCAGCCAGCAATATCTTGTCGAGAGAAGGCTTCGTCTTGGGATGCTTGGGTGTAAATACTGTACAGCAATCTTCAAACGGCAAGATGGAAATCTCAAAGGTATCAATCCGTCGGGCAATTTCCACGATTTCCTCCTTGTCCATACCGATGACGGGGCGCAGTATAGGCATATTCGCCGCCGCATCGGTACATACCAGCGCTCCCAGCGTCTGACTGGCTACCTGTCCGACACTCTCACCGCTTACCAGCGCCAGTGCGCCGTCTTCACAAGCAATCGCTTGTGCGATTTTAATCATATAGCGCCGCATAATCACCGTGAGCATATCTTCGGGACAATGATCCCGGATTGCCTCCTGAATCTCAGTGAAAGGAACAATATGCAACCGGACCTCCCCCGACCACATCGCCACCTTCCGAAGCAGGTCGCGCACCTTATCTTCAGCGCGTCTGCTGGTGTAAGGAGGGCTGGCAAAATTAACCGCCGAAAGCGCCAATCCCCGCTTGGCCATCATCCATGAGGCCACAGGAGAATCAATACCGCCTGATATCATGACGCAGACACGTCCGCCCGTTCCGACAGGCAGTCCACCCGCCCCACGGATAGGCTGCTTGTGCAGATAGGCTGCGGTATCACGGATTTCAATGGTTACGGTTACGTCCGGCGAATGAACGTCCACAGTCAAATGGGGGAACTGTTTCAGAATATATTCTCCCGCCGCCGCGCAGATCTCCGGACTTTTCAGTGCGAATTTCTTATCAGCGCGTTTGGCATTCACCTTGAAGGTATGGGCGTTTTCCAGATCATCCTTCAGATAAGCACAAACCGACGGAAGAATAACGTCCATGTTCTTTTCCACTTCCGCGGCACGGCTGAGCGCGGCAATGCCGAATACGCGGGAAATACACGCAACAGCGTCTTCTATATCTGTCCCCTCAAGCGGTGTAACGTACATCGTGGATTGTGCGCGCCACACATTCACCCCACCACAGGAAGCCGCCGCCTTTTGTATGTTTTTAGCAAGTGTGTCCTCAAAATTCCGGCGGTTGAGTCCCTTGAGAGCCAACTCACCGTTTTTGACCAGTATGATCTCTTTCAGTTTGTTCAACCAGTTTCCCTCCGACATAATAACCTAACTTATATTATATCATGGTATTTTAATGGTATTATTAAGATTTTGTTTTGATTTATCAAATTTTTTCCGCATTTTCCCGTTTCTTTGGCATGGACGATTGAAAATGCGCCAATGTTTTTATTCCCTCGGCTACGGCATCTGCCAACAAACGTACTTCCTCTGACGTATTGTCCGCACAGAAACTCACACGTATAGCGCTGTCAGCGGCGTCATGGGACAGGTTAAGCGCTTTTATGACGTGACTGGGTTCTCCCTTGGCACAGGCAGAACCACCCGATACATAAATCCCCCGGTTTGAAAGATAATTCAGCATCGTTTCCGCTTTCACACAGCAGGTGCTGAAATTGAGAATATACGGCGATCCGTCTTCCGGACTGTTTATTCCTATGCCGTCAATCTTCAAAAGCATCTGACGGGCTGCTCCCCACAGCATTCTGACCTGATCGGTGCGGACCGTCATTTTTCCCCGGTCGCCCGCCACGGCAGCGGCAGCGCCAAAAGCCGCTATGAGCGGTGCCGCTTCCGTACCGGGGCGGAAGGAGTTCTCCTGATGACCACCGAAGGTCAGCGGCGGCAAATGCAGCCCCTTGCGTTTCCACAAGGCTCCCACCCCTTTGAGCGCGTGAATTTTGTGAGCGGATATGGTCACAGTGTCAGCGCCCAGACGGTTGACATTGACAGGCATTTTGCCGAACGCCTGCACACAGTCACAATGAACAAGGGCGCGCGGCGCATTTTTCCGGGCTGCCCTGACCGCTTCTTCCACCGGGAGAATACTGCCGACTTCATTGTTGACCAGCATCATGGTCACAAGAATCGTGTCAGATGTAATGGCTTCCCAAACCGCTTCGGGAGAAATATGACCGAAGCGGTCGGGCTGCAACCGCACCACTTCAAAACCGCGCCTCTCCAGTTCTCCCACGCTGTCCATGACGGAAGAATGTTCGATGGCTGTGGTGACAATGCGGCGCCCGACCTTGGCGTTTTTGGCTGCCGCGCCAAAAACCGCTATGTTATTGGCTTCCGTGCCTCCGGATGTGAAAAAAATCTCCTGCGGCGCTGACGACAGCGCGGAAGCCACACGACGCCGCGCCTCGCCAAGTACGGCAGCAGCTTCATCGCCTTTGGCATGAGTGGAGGAAGGGTTGCCCCAGCAGGATTCCATCATCTCCACAGCAGCATGTATCGCTTGGGCAGACGGCTTGGTAGTCGCACTGTTGTCCAGATAAATTTCTTTTCGCAGAATAAAGCACCTCTTCGCACCAGCATCTTGTGGTTTGAACCCATCGCGGAGAAACCACTGTGCTGTATGAAACATATAATAAAATATTATAACTTATTTTTTCGGTCAATTCAATACATCAAATAAGAATTTAAAAAAGATTATTTTCAACAATCTGATCTTCCTCTCCTCATAGTTTTCCTTCAAAACACCAAAAGAGAGTTGAAAAAAACAAGGAAAGAGTATATAATAAACCATGACATCATGAGAAGGGGCGTTACGATTGTGAAATACGAAGAACTGACATCCAAATATCCGGAATTTATTTACCATAATTACACGGTTGATGAGCAGGATGACGGCATAAAGGTCACTTACCACTTTGAAACCGTGGGACTGACTCATTTCTATCCCATCTGGGTTTTCCCGAAAAATGGGATGGACACCACCGATGAAACCGTACAGGAATTTCTTTTTTCCATTGGTATGGTAGAGCTTATCAGCTACTGGAAGGCTGCCTGTCCGCCGCATGTCCGCGTGTTGTGCGGCTATCTCAGCGAGACGCAGAAGGCTTGGTGGAAAAAGCTGTATTTTCACGGTCTGGGCGAATTCTTTTACACCAACGGCATTGAAACGAATATGGACAGTTTCATGACAATTGACGCACTTGACGAATCGCACAAGCGCACGGTTTCTCCCAAAGCGGATCTCTGCGGGTGCATGGTGCCGGTCGGCGGCGGCAAGGATTCCATTGTAACACTTCATATTCTGTCACGCTGCAGTCAGACGGATTTCGGCTGCTTTATGATGAACCATCGCAATTCCGCCTTCGCCTCGGCAATGCTTGCCGGCTGCCGTCCCGAGGATGTCTACCGTCCGCGCCGACAGTTGGACCGAACCATCGTCGATCTCAATCGCCAGGGCTTTCTGAACGGTCACACCCCTCTTTCCGCACTCATCGCCTTCGCGGCTTCATTCGCTGCCTACGTGACCGGACGCAGATATGTAGTGCTTTCCAATGAATCCAGCGCCAACGAAGCCTCTGTCGCGGGCAGCAGCGTCAATCACCAGTACTCCAAAAGTTTTGCGTTTGAGAAGGACTTTGCGGATTATCTCGCTGCCTACCTCCCCTGCGGCGTGACCTATTTCAGCCTGCTCCGTCCGCTCTCGGAAATCCAGATTGCTGCCATTTTCGCGCAGCTTAAGGAATTCCATCCGGTCTTTCGCAGCTGTAACGCCGGCAATGCGGGGAAAAATTTTGATACATGGTGTTTGAACTGTTCCAAATGCCTCTTTGTCACGCTGATTCTCTCTCCGTTCCTGTCGGATGACGCGATTAAGGAGATTTTCCGTATCAACCTGCTGGATTCCGCCGATGAAACGATGCGGCTGTATTTTGAGCAGCTCATCGGACTGCATGAAACCAAGCCATTTGAATGTGTGGGGAGTGTGGACGAGATCAATTTTGCTCTTTGCCAAGCCATTAAAAAACGTCAGGCAGCAGGCGCCCCGCTTCCGCGACTGCTGGACTATTATTCGGGACTCCCCCTTTATGCCGTTTACAAAGATGAACCTAATCGCTATGCCGATTATTTCGACGAAGTAAACCTGATTCCTGACCAATTCAAGGAAACGGTGCGTCAGTGCGCGAGGGAATGTCAGTGGTAACCCGCACAGCACTTGACCGCCTGTTCCCGCGTGCAGGCATTCAGATCATCTTATTGTCACTGACAATCCTGCTATGGGATGGCGTTCTGACTGCTTGCCGGATGGATTCACCTTTTTCTCTGGATTCTGCGGTTTCTCCCGCCGACACAGCCGCGTCCGATTCATTCTCTCCACTCACGCTTCAGGAGTCTGCCTTGACAATCGGCAAAGGACTCACCGCGTCGATTCATGCCGACGGTGGGTTCATCACTGAATGGCGCTCTTCAGACGCTTCTATCGCGTCCGTTA
>CAMJHU010000155.1 GCA_946405565.1 uncultured Clostridia bacterium | reverse complement strand
AAGAACTTTTGAAGAAACGCAGATTTCAAATGGCAGGAAAGGAAACATTCAGAATATCTGCTTGAAAAGCGTGAGAGGTTCTTATATAATGGAATTATCATACAGAAGCAAAAGGGGAAAGAGGTGAATCCCTTTGGACGAGGAACATAAACTGAATTTTTTAGATAACTGCTATGATGACGATTTCTGCACCGGGGAACATTTTACCGTGCTGCGAGCGCTGGCACGGGATGCCGATCCGTATATCCGTGCCGAAGCCGCGGCGGCGGCTGTCAATTTCACACATCCGGACACCAAGGCATTATTGCTGCTGCTGACCCGTGACGAGGAGGAATTGGTGCGGGCGGAAGCGTATGATTCGCTGTCAGTATTTCCGTGCGACGAAGTGGCACAATGCCTGACCAATGCCATGGAAGAGGAATGGGAACCGCTTGCCCGCAGCTATGCGATTCTCTCATGGGCGGATGTTACAGTGGGATTGTGCCGTGATTTGTCCGCGGCGGCGGAGACCGTGCGGGACATGCAGCGGCAGCCATGCGGGGAACATGTCCGCCTGACGTTGTGGTATGCGCTGTGTCGTTTGGGTCAGGAAGATGCGCTGACACAGATTGCCGGATTCCTTTGCAGCAGAGATTATCATATCCGCTGCGCGGCTGTTGCTTTTCTTGACGCATTATCCGATGAAGCCCGCCGACCAATGGCAGAGAAGAGCATCCGGGAAGCGCTGGCACAGGAAACCGCCAAGTCGGTTTTGTCTGCCATAGAGACACACTTTCCGGGAGCAATGTGAAAATCACTATCTACGACTTAGGCACTCCCCCAGTCGGCTGCGCCGACAGCCCCCTCAGAGAGGGAGCCGATAATGTCTCCCTCTTTGAGGGAGGTGGCTTGCCACAGGCAAGTCGGAGGGAGTTCATTTAGCTAAGTTGTAGATAGTCATGTGAAAAAGGGAAAGCAACATGGCAAGGGGGCATTCATACGGTGAAACGCGTCGGCGTACAATATCCTGACAGATGACGCAAACACATCGGAAACGAAAGGATGGCTGATGCACCCCATGATAATGCCCCCACCGCTGCAACCGGGTGACCGCGTTGCCCTTGTGGCGCCCTGTTCGCCGCTTGACCCGGAACAGCTTGCGCCCGCAGCCGATTTTATTCGGAAACTGGGCTATACGCCTGAAATATACCCTTCCTGCCGCTGTCGCAGGCAATATCTCGCGGGCGACGATCTCACCCGTGCCGCCGACCTCAACCGCGCCTTTGCTGACCCATGGGTAAAAGCGGTCATTGCCGTGCGCGGCGGATACGGAAGCGCCCGGCTGATATCTTATCTGGACGCTGCAGCTATATCGTCACACCCCAAACTGTTCTGCGGGTACAGTGACGTGACGGTGCTGCACGGATTTCTCAACCAACGCTGCCACCTGATTACTTTTCACACGCCCATGCCGGGTATTGCCGAAATGCGCGAAGACAGCCGCAGCCGTGAAGCATTTGCCGCGATACTGCGGGGAGATTATCCGCATACGCTTCGGGGATGGGATGAGCCGCTGCGCGGTCTTTGTCCGGGGCGCGCCGGGGGAATCCTCACGGGCGGCAACCTCACCGTGCTGGCATCCACTGTCGGTACGCCATATCAACGCGATACCGATGGCTGTATTCTTTTCTTGGAGGATGTGAACGAAAAGCCATACGCCATCGACCGGGTATTGCTGCAGCTGCGGGACGGGGGTCTGCTGGGACGCTGCGCGGGCATTCTGCTGGGTACATGGCGGAACTGTGGTTCATCCGATGAGATGAACAAACTGTTCCGCGAGTGGTTTGCGCCGTTAGGGATACCCGTGGTGAGCGGGATTCCGTGCGGTCACAGTGTGCCGTCGATGTCTCTGCCGCTCGGGGGGAAGGTTATCTTAGATGCCGATTCGGTGACTGTCAGGCTGATCGGTTAGCCGCAAAAGAAAATAATAAGGAGGTGGACTGCGTGACGCACCCCGAACTCTCTCAGAAACTGCTGGACGAGATTCATACCGCGGACGGTATCATTTCGATTCTCTATAAGGATTTTGATACCGACACCATTCCTTTTCAGTTCGCGCCGGACGCTATCATGCAGGCAGCGGGCATGGCGCATGTGGCGGTGCTGCTGGCAACGCTCATGCGCATTGATGAGGGCAAAATGAGTCTGGACGACTGTGTGATCGTGCCGGATCTCTGGATTACGCCCGCGCCTGGCGCGTTCGAGCGGGGAACCATGTCCTATTCCATTGACGAGCTGCTGTCGTGGATGATTGCCGCCAACGAGGATACCCCTGCCAATGTACTCATTGAACTCATGGGATTCAACTATATCAACGCCTGCTGCCGACGTTTCGGCATGAACCATACAACGCTGGAAAGCTATGTGGGACGCACCAAAATTTCCGGTGATCCCCGCCGCAATCTCACCTGCGCGCAGGATATGCTGGTGTTTTTTGAAAATATCTACCGCAACCGGGGACTCAGCCGCTGGCTTTGCGAGTATGCCGGACGGCTGTTTCTGCGGCAGCGAGGTAACGGCGGTTTCACGCGCTATATCTGCGACGATATTGACATCGGACGCAAAGGCGGCGAATCGGGTATCGTGAGTCACGAAGCGGGTATTTTTTATCTGCGGTATGTGGATTTCTTTCTGGCAATCTTCACTTCCAACCCGGATGCCACACCGCGTTCCAAACTCGATGTGCTGCGTATGAGAGGGCGGGTGGCTAACTGGATTTACAATTATTATCTGGAGCGGGAGGACGCGATCCAGAGAATGCCTTATCGCGAGTAGAAAAAATCATTCTATCCCCCCGAGATCCTTGATGACCTCACCCGCGAGAATCAGTCCCGCCACGGACGGCACAAACGCAGTGCTGCCCGGTACACTGCGGCGCCCTTCGGGCGGAAGTTCCATGTCGTCGGGATCGGGCAATGGCTGACGCGGGGGTTCCTGCGAATAGACTACCTTGAGATGCTTTACACCGCGTTTTTTGAGCTCCTGCCGCATAACCCGCGCCAGCGGGCAGACCGAGGTCTGATAGATATCCGCCACGCGGAAAGCTGTGGGATCGAGTTTGTTGCCCGCGCCCATGGAACTGATGATGGGCGTACCGGCAGCCTGTGCCTGTAACACAAGGGCAATCTTGCCGGTCACAGTGTCGATGGCGTCCACGATGTAATCGTACTGAGAGAAATCAAACTGTCCCGCCGTTTCGGGCGTATAAAAGACGCGATGGGTATGTACCACCGCGTCGGGATTGATCTCATGAATCCGTGCGGCGGCAACGTCGGTTTTATACTGTCCGACAGTGCGGCGGGTAGCGATAATCTGGCGGTTGAGATTGGTGGGGGAGACGGTGTCGCTGTCGATGAGGTCGAGCGTTCCCACGCCTGAACGCGCGAGGGCTTCGACCGCAAAGCCGCCTACACCGCCCACGCCGAAGACCGCAACGCGGGAAGCAGCGAGTTTTTCCATAGCGTCTTTACCCAGCAAAAGCTGCGTGCGGGAAAACGGATGGGACATATACTGTCATTCCTTTCGGACAGGCGTGCAGCGGCACGTCTGCGTACATTTTTTCATTTTTTATTCAACGAAAAACACGGGGACGGCTGTCTGTCAAACGCGCCGTCTCCGTGTTATTTTGCAAATGTTACTTTGTCCGATTATCGGGATATACTGCAATTGGGAAGCGCCTCACGCAGCGCCTCCACATCCTTTTCACTGACGCCTGTTTCATTGAGCTTGAGGTCGAGCAGGTTGGTCAGGCTCATGAGCGGTTCCACATTCGTGATAGCGGTGTTGCCGCTGAGATCGAGCATTTTGAGGTTGGTCATGGTGGAGAGCGCGGTCACGCTTTCGATTTCATTGTCCGACAGACCGAGCGAAACGAGGTTGGTGAGATTGACAAGAGGCGAAACATCGGTAATATCGTTGCCGCCGAGTTCGAGAGAGGTGAGCGACACCAGTCCCGCCACGCAGGAGATATCCGAAATGCCGTCATTGGAAGCGTAAAGCTGCCGCAGAGACGTCATGCCCTGCACCGAATAAAAATTGTAATCAATCTCGTTGTTGCTGATATCGAGATATTCCATCTGGGTCATATCGGCGAGAGGGGAAAGGTCGGAAATGCGGTTGTCGGCGAGTTTGAGATCGGTGAGCTTTTTCAGACCCGCGAGCGGCGTGATATCCTTGACCTGATTGCTGGTGAGGTCAAGTGTCTGAAGCACGGTACAGTTTTTGAGGGGGGAGATGTCCTCAATCTGATTGTTGCTCAGAAACAGGCTTTGCACCATGAAGCAATAGGAAAGGTCGCGGATATCAGTGACCTTTTTGCCGATGATTTCGATGTAATCCGCGTCGGTGCGCAGCTTCTGTCCGCCGATTTTCACAGAGTTGGGAATATTATAATGAATCTCGCTGTCCGATCCGCTGACCGTACCCCCGGGTCCGCCCTTGACGGTGACAACCCAGATGACCACCGACAGCATCACCGCCGCCAGCAGCATAGCGGAAATGACGACCGGACGGGTGGAATTGCCTTCTTTAGGAGCCTTGCGTTGTTTTTCCTCGCGTGCGTCCTCTCCGTAGCTGAGGTCAAAGGTACTGTGCCTGTCCGCCGTGCGTGCAGCTTCCGGAGCAGGGGAACCGCCGCTTCTGCGCACATCGGAACGGCTTGGTCTGCCGTCGCTCTGTCCCTCCACGGAAATCCCGGAAGGGCGGGTGCGGCGGAATTCCCGGCGGGCATTCTGACCGTTTCTTTCGCTGGTTTCGCTGAGAATCTCGCTGACCGGTGAGCGGCTTGTCCCGGTGGAAGTGCCGCGAACATAGCCGTGCGGATCCTCGGCACGCTGCTTTTGCAGACGTCGCTGTTCGCGCAGCTTTTCCGCGTCCCGCATTCCCTGCCGGTCGGCATCAGTGGGACGGGGCGTACTGCCCGGACGCGCCGCCTGTGTGCGGCTGCGACGTACTTCTGTCGGTTCCCCTCCATTGGCATAGGGCGAATGGGACGCGCCGCGTGAACGGGATGAACTGTTCCCCGTGCGGGAACCCGTACCTGTTGCGGGAACGGACGCATGGCTTGAGGAATTTTTGTTGAATGTGCGCTTTTGGCGCGTCTGGTCGTTGTTTGCGTCATTTTGGTAATGGCGATCCAAAAAGCATTCCTCCACATCTCTTTATGAACCTATCATACATAGAATATAGCACAAATATATTAACGAAATATGAAAAAACTCAAAACAGTAAGGAACTATACAGAATTTATTCAGTCATTTCATGCTTAAAAATACCGTCTGCTGGCGCGTTTCAGTGAGTGAAATATATGATGATTCTGCATAGCTCCTAACGTACAGCGCCGTCTGTATGGGGGAAAACGGAGAACGTATCCGAAGCATTTCACATGATTGATGAAAAAAATAGAAAAAACCTCTTGCATTCCTTGGGAAGCCGTGCTATAATTGATAAGAAATTCACACGCCGCGCTGTGGAGAGTACGGTGCAGGGCTTGCGGCAGCCGCCGAGGCGCTGATGACTCTCCATGTGTCTAAATTTTTCATCATTCGGTGCGTCATGCGCTGTGCGCAGCGCGCTTTTTTACACTGGACTTAAAGCGTCGGCGGAGGTAGTAACCGGGAGGAATTTTCACTATGGCAGTAGCATCTATGAAACAGTTACTGGAAGCAGGCGTTCACTTCGGTCATCAGACCAGACGCTGGAACCCGAAAATGGCGGAGTACATCTTCACCGAGCGCAACGGCATCTACATCATCGACCTGCAGAAGACCGT
>CAMJHU010000154.1 GCA_946405565.1 uncultured Clostridia bacterium | reverse complement strand
ATGGAAGGACAGTCGGAGCGTACAGGTCAGGTGGTTTCTATGGGGGTCGCGGGTCATATGCCTTATTCGGTTTTTCTGGAATTGGATTACGGTCAGAAGTACGCGATTTTATATCCTACTGTCCAGACGCTGGCGCCGCAGGTTCTCAATGGTCTTGCCGCAGGTATCGCACAGTTGAAATGAGGTGGGAATCGATTTGACCTATCAGGATATCAGAGACGCTTTGTGTGAGGCGGGATTGGAAGTCTGGAATCCCGCCGCGAGACAGGGCGTGTGCCTGAAACCCTATGTGGTGGTGCAGGATATGGGTACCTATCGTTATGCACAGTCCCGTCAGTTGGTTTACACGCTGATCGCTGTGCATTGTTATGTACCCCTTCATTGCTATGATGAACTGGCGCTGCTGACGGTCCGGGTCAGAAACGCGCTGTCCGGATTAGCCCCTGACCTTCGTCCGGTGGGTGGAGAAAGCGTTCATATCATCAACGACAGGTTTCGGGCACATGAAACGTATTTGGAATATGTAGTGCAGAAGAAAGCTTAAGGAGGTAATATCATATGGCGATGCAGACGATGGCGATTGCCAACATCGAAAGAGTGGATATCATTACCGAAGAAAATCCGCCTCGTGTGATGTCGTTTGATACGGCAAGCGAGGCTTCCGCGGAAGCGCAGATTTCCGCCGGCAGCGAAAAGGAACTGCGCATTAAAAATCAGATCCTTGCGCAGAATCTCACGGAGGATATTGTGAAGGGTTTTACTCTCTCTCTCACCGACAGCACGTTTTCTCCCGACGTGTTCGCGCTGATTGACGGGGGACAGTGCAGCAATGATGAGCAGCAGCAGTTTACGGCGTATCAGGCGCCTGTGGCGGGGATGGAAGTGTCCAGAGTGAAAAGCAGTGTGGTGGTCTATTCCTCCGAAAAGGATTATGACGGACATTCGCTCTCCTATACCGCGTTTATCTTTCCCCATGCCTGCGGAACGCCCACCTCGGTCAACCTGAAGGACGGGGAATTCTTTGCGGCGGGCTATAAGCTCAGAAGCCGCCCCTCTGTCGGTCAGAGTCCGATGACGGTGCTGCGTCTGCCTTCACTGCCGGTGGTGGTGACAGGCGACGCGGATTTGCCCGCTTTGCCTGTATCCGGTCGCACGGTTATTCTGGTGGGCGGAACGATTGATACCCTGCCCGCACTCCGGGTGGGACAGTTCGCGGTGTATCGCGACAGAGAATATGTGATGATCTGACAGAACGGAGGAGATAGAGTATGGTGACTTCTGTTGAAAAAATTCAGACTGACGCGGAAGTGGTGCTGCCCGGCTGGTGCGGGGAGGATTTCGTGTGCGTGCTGCGCCGTCCGTCCCTGCTGACGCTGGCCTCACGCGGGGCGATTACCAATCCTTTGATGAAAACCGCTCGAAAACTTTTCTATACCGGTGTTTCGCCCGACAATGGTAATCTGGAAGAGGAAGGTCGGATTTTGCTCGAAATCGCCGCCGCCGCGCTGGTTAAGCCTTCTTTTGCCCAACTCGAGGAACGCGGTATCGAATTGACCGATGAGCAGTTGATCGCGATTTTTCAGTATACACAGGCGGGGGCAAAAGCGCTGGAACAATTTCGTGGGTTCTGTGCAGGTGATGTCGGTGATCCATATGGCACGGCGGTATGGGGTCAGACCCAGTGAGTGCTTGCAGATTCAGAATGATTACGATGCGTATTGTTTTGATGAAGCCTGCTGTTACATCTGGGATTGTCTGGAAGAAGAGAAACGTCCCTTCTTTTATGACGGGAATGTTTCCTCAGGTGCTTCGGTCAATGATCAGACCGTCTGTATGCTTCAAAATCTTGGTGCGGAGGTGCGTAATATTTGATTAATGCGGGAACCGTGGCAGCCTATCTGACGCTGGATATGTCCGATTTTGCCAAGGGCATTGCAGCAGCGGGACTATTGCTCACAAAGTTTGCCCAAAGTCAGTCCGGACTGCTGGACGGTGTGGGCAAAACCATCGGAGGCTTTGGCAAAACCGTCGTCGGCAAACTGGAAGGTGTGGTGAAGAGCGTTTCTTCTTCCGCTACGATAGCGTCCATGCCCGCCGTGTTGAGCGCAAAGGGTGCTGCCGCCGTGCAGGGATGGATCAGCGGTATGACGGGCAAGAAAAATGCCGCTGTTTCAGCTGCGGGCAGTCTGATGAAGTCGGTTGCGAGCGCAGCGGATGCGGTCAGCTTTGCGTGGGTGGGACACAACATTGTCAGTGGTATTGTCAGCGGTATTAACGCCAAAAAAGCAGGTCTGATGACAACGGCTAAAAATCTAGCATCCAGTGTGTCTCAGACCATCCGGTCAGCGCTCAAGATCAATTCTCCGTCCCGTGTGATGATGGAAATCGGTGTGTTTACGGCGCAGGGTATGGAAATCGGTCTGCGGCGCGGGGCGCAGGAACTGTACGAAACCGCTTCGACGGTATCGCGTGAAACCGCGGAGGTGTTGGCAGGCGCATCCACCCGGCGGTATACGACGGGTGAACCGTATCAGTGGAAACACGCAGACGACAGGCTCGGAGCGCTGGTGGATGCGATTGAACGGCTGGCTGACGCACAGTCTACGGTGGAAATCGACGGGCGGTCTTTTGGAAGGCTGGTGAGAGAGTATGTCTGACAGCACGCGAACCACGGGTCTGCTGCCGTTTGAATGTTATTATGAAAACAGCGTCGGAGAGGTGATCCGTCTGGATCAGGCACCGATGGTGATACGTTCCTCGGAGCTGTTTGATTATCAGTGGCGGCTGACGACGTTTGACCGGGCTATGCACGACGGCGGAAAAGTCGTATTTGCGCGCCGCCCTGTGCAGGACAAAACATTGTCGGTGGATGTGTTTGCAGAAACACAGGAGGCTCATAATGCGGCGCTGAATCGGTTGCATGACGTTCTGGATTATGATGTGAGACGATTGACACCCGGAAGACTGTGGGTCAACGGACAGTATATCCGCTGCCTTGCTTTTGCGTCAATCAAGACATTGGATCGCGATTGGACGCGTTATACGGTGGTCAAATTATCGCTGCGGGTGGTGAGTCCCGCATGGATGGAGGAACATTCTGTGGTGCTGACACCTGCGGAGCAGATCACAGACCAGAATCTTAACAAACGTTATCCCGGCAGATATCCCTATCGTTATGCGGATGATGACGCTGCCTATCGATTCCTGAATGATACCGGTGCGCCGTTGCCGATGATAATGCGTATTTTTGGATCCTGTCACAATCCGTCTGTTTTTGTGGGAGGAAACGAGTATTCCCTTGAAACCGAAACGGCCGACGGAACGTATATTGTGTTGGATCAGATGGAGAAGAGCATTTGGTGCGTGGCGCAGGACGGAACCAGAGTCAATCTCTTTGACTGCCGGAAGAAAACAAACGATATATTTCTGCCTGCGCCGGTGGGGTCCTTATCCATTGCCTGTGTGGGTTGTTTATCCTGTGAGGTGGTATTTTTGGTGCAGAGGAGTGAGCCTCGATGGAGTTGATTCATGCCGATGCCTCGTTTCATGAAAAGGGCGTGGTGGATTTTTTGCGGTTTGACGCGATGATTTCACTTACGCCCGATATTGACAGGAATGATTGGGAAATGCAGATTCCCGCGGAGGAACTGGGACGGTATGGATTGGCGCTGGGAGATTATCTGTATGTTCCCTATACGGAATGGGGCGGCAGAGTGGAGCGGTTTGTGCATCTTTCGGATAAGGGAATTGTGAAGGTCGGCGGCGTCAGTTGGCGCGGAATGCTGCTGCGCAAGGTGATGGAACCCCCTGCGGGACAGACTCATCGGGTATTTCTTTCCTGTACGGTGGCAGAAATCATTGATGCCATGCTGCAATCCTTCGGCGGCGTTTTTGTGAGGCAAAACGGTCGGAACGCTCTTGAAATCGCTGATCAGAATACCGTTTGCGAAGAAAAAAAGTATCGTTATCAGAGTGTGTTTGAGGCGGTGACCGCCTTGCTGGATGAAATGGGCGACAGGCTGGAATTGATGCTTGACCCGGAACGGCATTGCGTGCTACTATATATTTGCAAGGCGGCTGACCGCAGTGACGCGTTGGAATTTTCCGGCGATTATGATCTCCCATATACCTCTACCAAAGCCGCTGCCCGTATCAATCATCTCATTGCACTGGGACGCGGAGAAATGGAAAACCGTGTGGTACGGCATTTCTATCTGCTCCCCAACGGAAGTATCACCGAAAATTCTGCCCAGGAAGGCGTGGCAGTCGGCGTGGATGAGCGGACAACGGTATACGATTATCCCAATTATGAGAATGAGTCCGAGCTGGTGCGGTGTGCGAAAAATTACCTGCGCAAGTATGGTGTGCAGGACGAAATCGAATTTCAGTTTGATGCCGTGAATCTGGATTTGCCGTTAGGCGATCGCGTGGGCATTCGCGATCGCCTGACCGGAATGGCGGCGGTCAAAACCATTACCGAAAAACTGCTGACGGTTTCGCCGGACGACGGAACGCGTCTGAAATATTCGGTGGGATAACAGATTTGATACAGAAAGGATGGTTGATATGGGACAAAGAGCCATTACCATTTATACGGCGGACGGCGCTGACGCGCATATTTCCGCTGATGACGACGCGTTTATTTACAGTGCGCTGGCAGGTGTGAAAAGCGGTGTGCTGGGAAATCTGACGTGTGTCAAAATGGACGACAATACGGTGCGGCTGTCCGGGGGCGGCGTGATGAATCGCGGGCATATGCTGCGGATTCCCGATGGCGAAACCCTGGATCTGACAGTAGCCAGCGGTACCGCGGGCTATCAACGCTATGACAGTGTGGTGGCGGAATTTATCAAGGGAGGCGGTGAAACCCCCGATGTTTACCGTATCCGTCTGATGCCCGGCACACCTGATACGGCGGGCGCACAGCCGCCTTCCGTGATCCATTCCAGTTTGCTGAATCAGAACGACGTCAATCAGCTGGAACTGTTCCGTCTGTATATGGACGGAACCACATTGACAGGTATTGCTCCCATCCTGCCCCGTCTTACGGGGTGGGCTGTCTGGCCACATATTACGTATGGTACAGCGGCACCGAGCGGCGGCAGTGACGGTGATATTTATCTCAGATTGGTGGAATAAGGGGGCGGATGGTTTGCTGAGAGTGCAAGGAACACTGGTTGAAAAAAAGATTTCTACCGCTTCCTCTCCCGCCGTTCGATACGATGTGACCTTTTCCTCCGCACGAACCGAGGCGGCTAATCCTTCCGTTACCGTTACGTTGACGGTCACAAGCCGGCTAGGATCCGCTTCTTCCCGTCTGGGCACGGGGATTCGCCTGACGTTTTTTGCCCGTCTAAATGGCGGAAAGTGGCGTTCAGTGGTTCTGAAGGATAACGCCGCTTACTGGGAGGGCAATGCTCCGCATGAGGTGAATCTTACACTGACGGGAAAAGCTGCGGCTGATGCCGCGGCAGTCGAATGGTATGTGTCGCGTGTGGGCTCTGCTTATGGCGGGTATGCCGGTATCGTGGGAAGCACCGACGCGCCGGAACGACATACGCTCGGATTGCCCGGTTATGCCGCTCCCGAGGGCATCTCCTCATTCACTGTGGAGGGGTCGGGGCGTGCGGACAGCCGATACGCGTATGTCAGACACAACGGTCAATGGAAAAAGGCTGCGGTTTATGTGCGGTCGGATGGTATCTGGAAAAAAGCCTCGTTTTATGTGAAGCGGAACGGCATGTGGAAAGCTGTTTGATGGAAAGGAGCTGGTAGTATGCAGGATTGGATTCCCAGAAAAATCGATATTAACCAGAAAATGACTACGGTGGTG
>CAMJHU010000153.1 GCA_946405565.1 uncultured Clostridia bacterium | reverse complement strand
AAAAGCTGAAAAGGCGGACAATTCCCCTTCGCGGGAAACATCGGGAGCCGAAGTTCCGGAAAACGGCATTACGGCAGAAATGGCGTTTGAAGGCGTCAACAACTATTGCCACAGCCATTATGACTGGAGTATCGCGGAAGAGAATCCCGACATCATGTATGTCAGAATGGGAGAGGAATCCGACACGGCGTATCAGGTGATATTCCGCAGTTACACCGGCGCATTCGTGTATTTTACGGTCGATAAAGCAAGCGGCATGACAACCATGAAAGAGGTCGTTCCGAACCTCGATGTGGAAAGCGACGCGGGGGCATTCTCTTTATACGATTACCTGAATGAAAGTGATTAGCCCATCGTGCAAAAAAGCTGTCCTTTTCCTGATGCTTTTCGCAAAAGGAAAGGACAGCATTTTTTAACTGAGCTATCGGCTATCGGCTATCGGCTAACAGCTAACACTTACTCCGCGTCAGCGATATAATACACATTCTGCGCCACCTGGAAAACGGCGATCAGTTTTTTTGCGCCGGATTCGGTGTGGAAGAAGTAGACGTCGTAAATGCGATTTGCGTCGTCATCGTCATAGTATTCATGTGAGGAAAGTCCGGGAATTTCGCTTCCTTTCATCTGCGTCTTGCGTTCAAAGATACATTTCACACCAAGCTGTTCCTCGGCGTTGTCCATGTAGTAATAAATGTCATGCTTGTCCATATCGTCGGTCACGTCGTCTTTGAAGCGGTAGAACGCGAATTCATCCCAAAATCCCTTCTCGCTGTTATAATGCTTTGCCCACAGCTCGCAATGATCGTATTTGTGATGAACATCTGTACTCTTGATAAGATGTCCGAGCTGCACCATTCCGCCGGAAATCTGTTCCAGCGTGCGGTCGGTATGGAGATAGACAAAGGGTCGGATGGGCGTACTGTCGAGTTTTTCTATCGTGAATCCGTACTGTGAAGCGATAGCGTCCGCCTCCGGCTTGATGGTATCTGTCACATAATCATAGTAGCACTGCTCCCATGTGTTGGTGGTGTGTTCGATATAGCCGATTCTCAATCCCTCAAAGGTCGATTCAGAAGCGAAGCTGTAAATGGTAAATTCAAATCCGCAAGCGTTGTCGGTGAAATGGCAGATGTTTTTGTTCCGCTGCCGTTCCATGCGGACAAAGGTGGAGGGCGGACATTCCTCCTCCGCGATCTGCCGCAGTTCGCTCTCGCTTTTCAGATCGACCATTCCAGCCGCCGGTACTTCCTCACACGCCGTCAGCAGCAGGACCGGCAGCAGTGCCAGTGTCAGACAAAGGAATTTTTTAAGCATTGATTTCATGATAATTCCCCCTGTGTTGTTCTATGTATAGGATAACACAGCGACGATTCATTGTCAATCAAAAAAGTGCTATTGACATTCCAAAGAATAGGCTATATGATAGAGAAAAGGTAATTACACCGTTTGCACATCCTAAGGAGCTTACAGCAGGAGGGAATACATGCATGGGCAACGTAAAAATCTTTGCAGCAGGCTTTCCCTGTCCTCCATGACCTGCGCGACAACATATGGCAGAATGTCGCGGACGTCGCGGTCATGAAGGTTGCAGCAGTTGCAGCCCACTTCATCCCCGTTGCCGATGGCGCGCTTTTTGCCGCCTTCCCGCTGCCTTCTGATGCAGCGCCAGGCATCAACGGGTGAACCGTTGCCCACCGTGCGCTGGATATGGACGAAGGTGGAACCGCATTCCCCGCAGATGATTTTGCCCGACATGGCGTAGCGGTTGGCAAAGCCGTTCTTGGCGGCGTAAAGCTCGTGCCGTCGTTCGATTTCCCGCTGTGTCGCCTCGAAGATTTCTCTGGAAATGATCGGCTCGTGGTGGTCGCGGATGGTGACAAATTCCATCGCACGATTCCGCGCCTTCTTCATTGATATGAAGCTCGCCGCCATGCACATCGTAGCCCAGCATATCCCGCCGGAAGACTACGCCCTGTTCCATGCGGCGGCGGATGTACTCGTTAAAATACCGCTGCTGGCTTTCCAGCGAATTCGCCTGGTCGAGATTGTCGGTGGACACACGGCAATAGGCGGCGACCCGCTTGATCTGATTGTCGAGTGGATTGGTCAATTTTGATTGGCTCCTTTCATTTTTAGGATTTTTCAAGAGCAATTATATCCAGATTTTTAAACGTAGCCAGCGAATGATGTGAAGTTTATATTCTTAAAAATTTTAAAGTATGATCGTGAAGGTTTGCAAACAATATTGACTTCCCGATCCAAATATGATACAATCAAAAAAGTTCGTATGAAAAAGGGAGAGAATATACACAATATGAGAATGATGAAAAGAATACTGGCAATGGGACTTTCTGCTATGATGGCACTGTCATTTGTTGGCTGCGGAAATACCGAAACTTCCTCCGTTCCTGAGGACAGCCTTTCTTCCTCTGCCGTGGAAAAAGACGGTTTCAACTTTCCCGATTATCTGGGCGACGAGATCATTGAGATTACGAAGGTGGATAACGGCGAGCAGCTTGATTCCATATGCGAAACCTACCGATTCATCTTCATGTCAGACGGATATAAAATCAAGGGATTCATTTCCATCCCCTTGTCATGCATAGAAACCCGTACGCCCTGTCAATGTATGGTATTTTGCAGGGGAGGAAACAGCGAACTCGGCTCTCTGGATAAAAGCGATACCGCCATGAGATGCGCTATTTCAGGGCGCATTGTGATCGGTTGTGAACACAGAGGGGGCAACGGCACGGAAGGAACCGACCAGTTCGGCGGCGACGATCTGAACGACGTGATCAGGCTGATTGACTTCTGCGATACGATGTTTGATTTTGCCGATATCAGCGATCTGTGCGTGGAAGGCGAGTCCAGAGGAGGACTTATGACCTACATGACCGCCCGCCGGGACAAACGGGTTAAAAAAATCATCGTCTGTTCGGGCATCAGCGATCTGGCTGCGGCTTTCAATGAACGCGAAGATAAAATGAAAGAGACTCTTGTCAGATGCATCGGCGGCACGCCCGAAGAATTGCCCGAAGCGTATGAAAAACGCTCCGCTGTCTGTTGGGCGGATGAAATTCAAATTCCCGTTCTCATCATCCACAGCAAGGGCGACACACAGGCACATTTTGATACACAGGCACAAGCCATCTACGACAAGCTGAAGGACAGCACGGACTGCACGTTTATCACCTATGAGGATGATATGCACGGTTTTCATCAGGATAAAGATCCCGCCGTTATCAGGGAATGGCTGGAAACACACTGAAAGGCTATGAGGACTGTCGCACTACGAAGAGAAAAAGAAGGAAGCACTTACGCACTTTATTTTACACTCTCTATTAGGAGAGGGACTGGCAGCAATGTCAGTCTCTTACCCGACCCTACTATGATCATCACTTATGGCGATGACATCTCCACAGATTAAATAATCCGGCTCATTCGAGGATAGCAGAATCCTTGCATGAGCCGGTTCTTTGCATTAACAAAATAAGCGAACTGCCAGCACCAGATATCCGTTGATATAGGTGATGTGTTCGCTTACTGTATGGTATGGAAGGGTTGAACAAAAAAGATGCACGTGGGTTAAAGCTACTTACTCCAGAATATTATCAATATTCCGACCGCCATAAATCACTCTGGCGATAGTAACAAGATGTTTTTCTTCATTCACCCAATAGAACACAAGATAATTCTTAACGAACATTTTTCTGTATTCCATCTTTAACGGTTTAATAGAAAAAGCGGAAAGGGGATAATAAACCGGGTATCTATATGGCATTTCTGCGAGTTTGTCAATTGTTGATACAATATTATCAGAGAGTCGTTCGGCTGCATCGGGATTATTCAGTTTGACGCCGATATAATCCGCTATCTCTGTCAAGTCCCGAAGAGCGGAAGGCAGATATTCGATCTTATACGTCATTGAATGATTCCCCTCTGGCAGCTTTTCGCATAGCGGCTAATACGTCCTTTGAGGAAAATCTTTCTTCCGTCATTTCCGCTTCTCTCTCCGCTTCGGCAAGCTTAGAATATACCTCGCTTTCAAAGCGCATATTTTCGTATGCTTCCATACTCATGACAACCATATCGCCGTAACCGTTTCTAGTCAGAAACACCGGCTGCTGTGTTTCGTGTACGGTCTTGGAAATATCCGCAAAATTATTTCGTAAATCTGAAACCGGTCTGATGGATTCCATGCCACTCACTCCTTTTATACTAATTTTATCATAATTATGATAGCAAATCAAGAAAAGTGTTGACAAAAACAAAAACGCATATTTGTGAAAACCACACAAATATGCGTTGGTGGACGTTAACGGAATCGAACCGCTGACAACCTGCACGTCAAGCAGGTGCTCTACCAGCTGAGCTAAACGTCCGTTTGCTCTTTCCGATTGCTTTGATATTATACACTAGTGATATAGATTTGTCAAGCATTTTTTTATATTTTTTTATCTTAGCTCTCTATTTTTATATTTGCTCTCCAAATTTATTAAAAATTACTTATGATCGGCGGATAATAGCCATAGGATATCATATCTACAATATTGCAAACCGCCGGAAGTTCCTTGCAGGGAGCTTCCGGCGGTTTTTGTGTGTACGCGTCTCGGAACAACGCTGGCGGAGCATCATCCGAACAGCCCCGTCAGCCAGCCGAGGATATCGAACAGCCAGGAGAACTGCACGCCCGCCGCCGCCGCAATCAGGGCAAGCAGCATCGCCGCCGCCGCAAGCCCGACGTGGGATTTTTTATTTGGATTGTATTGGCTGAGAGGTTTATGCTTGACATGTTCCTATTTACAATACTTCCACGCTTTGCTGTTTTCAGGGCAGTAGACTGTCAGCTTTTTGCAATCTTCGAAGACATCTTCTCCGATGGAAGTCACGCTGTCGGGAATGGTGACGGATGTCAGGCTGCTGCATTCATCGAACGCTCTATATCCGATGGAAGTCACGCTGTCGGGAATGGTGACGGATATCAGGCTGCGGCATCCGCAGAACGCCGAGTTTCCAATGTACCCGATCCGGCATCCCGCATATTCCCGCGGGATCAAAACATCTCCTCCGTTACCGGTGAATTTTGTCAGGATGGTGTCCCCGTCTGGATTGCGTGTGTATTCATAATCCGGCATATCCCCCGAAGCTTTACGGCAGCCGTTTTTGCTGAGCCACTCGATGAGCGCGGCGAGTTCCTTCTGTCCGTTCTTGTCATACCGGAGCTGCTGCTCGCTGCCTTTGGTGATAGCAATATCGACCGAAAGCGGGCTGTCGTCAAGCGCGTAAATGAGATAGGGCTTTCCCGCGCTGATTGCCATGCGGAGCCAAGAAATTTCCTTTGTGTTGATATATCCTTTGGAGAGAAAGGCAACAACACATCGTGCATCGTCCAGTCTTTCCAATTTTTCATTGCCGTCAAGCGCGCCCGCAGACACAACGGAGCAGTTTTTTTTCGCAAGCTGCCCTATGATCTTTTCCGCTTCGTCTTTTTTGTCTGTCGCGTAACTGCAGAAGGCAACCGCCGTTGTGCCGGAGGTATCCGTGACTTCCGATACGTCCAGACTGGGGTCGAGAACAACCGGCAATTCTTCCTCGACAGCCAATCGGTGAGCAGCGGAGTTTTCGGCGCAGTGGATGGTGCATTTTGTTCCCCGAAAAGGATTCTCATTGATCTCCGTTACACTTGCCGGAATATACACATTGGTTAGTCCATTGCAACTATCAAATGTTTCAAATCCTATCTTCCTGACGGTAGCCGGAATGCGCACGGTTTTGACAGTTTCCTGAATCCGTGAAACTTGGATTATGAAAAATGCTTGAAATACGCATAGAAT
>CAMJHU010000152.1 GCA_946405565.1 uncultured Clostridia bacterium | reverse complement strand
TGGTCTTCGATGTGGAAGTAGTGGTCTTCGATGTGGAAGTAGTGGTCTTGGATGTGGAAGTAGTGGTCTTCGATGTGGAAGTAGTGGTCTTCGATGTGGAAGTAGTGGTCTTGGATGTCGAAGTAGTGGTTTTGGATGTGGAAGTAGTGGTCTTCGACGTGGAAGAGGTGAACGACGGCTTGAGCGACGGTCTGGTGGGCGATGTAGTCCCAAGAGAAGACGTACCCGCCGGAGATGCCGGGAAGGTGATCGTAACGGACGACAGCGCTTTGTCATCCGCCGACGCTTTGGGCAGATCAGACGCGGCTCCTATGGCGATACTGGTAGTAGAAGGCAACGAACCGCCCCGCGGCATCACGCGATAGAACCGGGCAAAGGCTACCAGCACCAGACAGGACAGCAGCAGGAATGACAATGCCTGCGCGCCGCGACCAAACGATTTTCCTTGCAGTAATTTCCTCATTTTTTGATTTCCTCTCCATCCGAACAGGACACGCACGCGGGAAGGAAGAATAGGGGGAAAGGAGACCTTCCTTCACCAACAGACACATAATAAAATAATTATAGTATGGAAAGTGGTTGGAAATATGAACTTATTGTAAACTATCCGTCCGGGGCAGACACAAAAATAAAAAGCCCGCACGCTTCTCTTTACAGAGACGTGTGAGCCTTTTCGATGAGCAGGGGGAGAGCCCATTCAAACGGCACGCCGAAAGCCCGGCTGCGTTCGGGCAGTGCGGCTGCCTGCCCGATACATTCGCAGGTAAAGCCTACGGCGAGCGCCACCGCTTCCCGCAATGTGCGTCCACCCGTCAGCGCTCCCACACAGACCGAGGCAAAGATGTCGCCGGTTCCGTGAAAGCTGCCCGGCACGCGTTCCCCAAAGGAGGACACATAGGTGTCGGTTACACTGTCGTAAGCCATCGCGCCCAGCCTGTCGGGGGAGAAGCTCACGCCGGTGACAATTGCCTGTTTGGCGCCGAGACCGGTCAGCGCCCGCAGAATACCGCGGATGGTTTCCTCCGAATATGTTTCGCCGATATAAGGGCGGTTGAGCAGCAGGCAGGCTTCGGTAAGGTTGGGAACAATGACGTCCGCCTTGGCGCAGAGTGCCGCCATGCGTCCCACGAAGTCCGGTGTGAACCGGGCATAGAGATGACCGTGATCACCCATCACGGGATCGATGAAGACAAAGCCGCCGCCGAAATCGTCGATGAAGCGGGAGATGAGATCGAGCTGCTCCATGGAACCGAGATAGCCGGTGTAGATACCGTCGAAGGTCACGCCGATGTCCCGCCAGTGCGATGTGATACGGGGAATCTCCGCCGTCAGGTCGCACACGGCGGGATGAGGAAACAGCGTGTGGGACGACAGCACCGCCGTAGGCAGTACCGAGGCTTCCACTCCCATAGCGGAAATAATGGGCAGTGCCACGGTCAGCGAGCATTTGCCGACGCACGAAAGATCCTGGACCGTGACAATTCGTTTCATTCGTTCCATAACAGCCCCTCTCACGTTTTGTTTATGCTTTCTTTATGTCCTTTTTGCCTACGTTGAAATCAAACAGTTCCGCCTTGATGAGTGCGGGACGCAGCGCGGCATAGAGAATCACGGCGGCAATCAGGGAAAGCACCGCGTTGACGAAGGTCGTGGCGGTCTGCCATTTGGCGAGCATGGAGGCGGCATCCGCGTCAAGTCCGAGAATGAAACGTTTGTAGAGATAGGAGACAACCGGTTCAAAGATGACATTGAAGAGCAGTCCGGCAGCCGACGCCAGCAGGCTGCGATGGAACACCTGCCGGGGACGCAGGGTTTCGCCGTTGTCATCGCGGCGGGAGATGCCGCACAGTCGGTGCGCGACAATGCCCGTCACCAGACCGATGCCGAATTTGAGCAGGAAGGTCTTGGGAGCGGAGGTGATGTAGACCGGGTCGAGCAGATCGCCGATGGTCATGCCGATCGCGCCCGCCAGACCGCCCGGCACGCCGCCGAAGAGCAGCGCCGCCAGTACGCAGAAGGTATTGCCGAGGTGGAAGGAGGTGAATTCGGCTCCCACAGGAATCTTGATTTGGAGGAAGGTAAAGGCGAGGTACGAGAGCGCCGCCATAATGCCGACCTTGGCGATCAGCAGCGCGTGATTTTTTTCATTGCGATTGTATTGACTCATAACATAACGCTCCTTTGCGGTATTTGTTTGGGAATCACTGTCCACAACTTAGTGAAATTAACTCCTTCCGTCACGCCTGCGGCGTGCCACCTCCCTCAAAGAGGGAGGCAATCTCCGGCTCCCTCTTTGAGGGGGCTGTCAGCGTAGCTGACTGGGGGAGTGCTTAAGTTGTGGATAGTGGTTTGGGAATGGAAAAAAATTTGGATTGACTTTCCACGTGGAATCTGCTATCATACTACATCATGACTGACCATTTGAAAAGACACAATTTCAATTATTTTGACCATGACAGTTTTGTCGGAAGGAGGGTATCTGTCTGTGATATACGAACCCATCTGCCTTGACCCGCATCGGGATATCCCCATGTACCGCCAGCTTTACGACAGTGTGCGCCACGCGATCGGCAGCGGCGGACTGCGCGTGGGGGATCGTCTGCCTTCCATCCGGAAACTCTCGGAGGAACTGGGTGTGAGCCGCACCACGGTGGAACAGGCGTATCAGCAGCTCTGTGTGGAAGGATATATCGCCAGCCGTCCGCAGAGCGGTTATTATGTGGAGGCGGTTGTAACCGACGCGCCGCCGGAACCGTTCCTTCCGTCCGCCGATTCACCTGCCGTCCGCGAAAGACCGATCCGCTACGATTTCGGCAGCCGCTATGTGGAGACCCGCCGCGGCGATATGGAATTATGGCGCAAATACGTCCGTGCGGTTCTCAGCCGGGAGGACATCGTTTCGTCCTACGGACACTTTCAGGGGGAGCCGGCGCTCCGGACGCAGCTGGCGGCATACGGTCTGCGGCTGCGGGGGGTCAATGCCACGCCCGACCGGATTGTGGTGGGCGCCGGCGTGCAGCCGCTCCTCTCGCTGCTGTGCGGACTGCTGGGGGAGGACGCGGGGCGGGTGGGCATTGAATCGCCCTGCTTTCCGCAGGCGGAACGGGTATTCCGCGACTTCCGGCTGGACATTCTGCCGCTGGGACACGACCGGTACGGCGTGACGGCGGGAGAACTGTATGATTCGGGGATTCATGTGCTGTATCTCAATCCTGCCAACACCGAGAGCATGGGACGTCCCATGCCCATCCGTCGGCGTGCGGCACTGCTGCAATGGGCGGAGACAACCGGCGGTCTGATTGTGGAGGACGACTATAACGGCGCACTGCGATTCCAGTCCCGTCCGGTTCCCGCGATGCAGAGTATGCCGGGCGGGGAACGGGTGGTCTATCTGGGTTCCTTTTCCAAGCTGCTCATGCCGTCGGTGCGTCTGAGTTATATGGTACTGCCCGCCGATCTCGCGTCACGCTATGCCGAGCGGGGTGCGTCTTATAACCAGACCTCTTCCAAAATCGAACAGTTAGCCTTGGCGGATTACCTGCGGGACGGTCATATTGAGAAACGTCTCCGCCGTCTGCGTAAGACCTATGCCGATAAAAGCGCCCGTCTGACGGAGCTGCTGTCCGGCGCACTGGGACATACGGCGGATATCTCGCTGGCGGAAACCGCCCTGTGCGTCGATGTGAGGGTTGCCTGCGGCATGACCTCGCGGGAACTCGCGGAGGCGGCATTGGCGGAAGGCGTGCGGGTGATGCCCATGCCGGACGAAGACCGGCGCGCCCATGTGCGGCTGAGTTTCGCGGGCATTGCCGCGGAGGATATGCCGGGCGGCGTGGAAATGCTGCGGCGGATTATCACGAATGATGACAAAGATCAGCAAGGAGGATTATAATTATGCCGAGATTTTTTATCGAAAACGTATCGGGAGAGTTCATCACGGTCAGCGGATCGGACGCCGCGCATATCGCCAAATCGCTGCGCATGAAGCCGGGCGAATCGGTCACGGTGTGCGGCGGGCAGGGAATCGACTTTCTCTGTGAAATCACGGAACTGTCCGAACAGACCGTGCAGCTGCGGGTGGTGGATACGGTTGTCACGCAAAGCGAGCCTTCCCTGCACGTCACGCTCTATCAGGGGGTGCCCAAGGGGGACAAGCTGGAATGGATTATCGAAAAAACCATTGAACTGGGCGTAAGCCGCATTGTGCCGGTACTCATGCAGCGTTCGGTCTCCCGTCCCGACGCGAAATCCGCCGCGAAAAAGCACGAGCGTTACAATAAGCTCGCGCTGTCGGCTGCCAAGCAGTGCGGACGGGGCATGATTCCGGAAGTCGCACCGATGGCGCCGTTCCGGGAAATACTTCCCCTGCTGAACGCTCATGATCTGGTCATCTTTTTCTATGAATGCGGCGGACAGCCGTTGTCGGAAGCAGTGGCAGCTATCAACCGCTCTGCATGGAAAGACATTGCGATTGTCATCGGACCGGAGGGGGGATTTGACCCGGCGGAAGCGGAGGCGCTGCAAGCAGCAGGCGCCTTTACCGCCACGCTCGGACCGCGTATTCTCCGCACCGAAACCGCGCCGCTCGCGGCTCTTTCGGCACTGATGTACGGCACCGGCAACTGGTGATTTTGCAGGATGACATATGCTGTCATTCATTTTGAGAGAAACGGCAGCGTAGAATCCGTGCAAAAAAACACTTTTATTGCAGGATTTTTTGTATTTTTATACAAATATTCAAAAAGTCCGGGATTTTTGCCCCGATTCCGTTGACAAACCGCCAATCTTGTGCTAATTTATTTCTTGCAGAAATTCAGTACGGCAAAGCGACAACGCGACAGTGTGGTATTGTGGTATTGTGGTATTGTGGCGGACGTATTGAAAAAATATTTCGGAATAATGATTTTCACAGGAGGAAGAAGCATTATGAAAAAGGTTATGGCTATGCTCCTTGCCGCTGCGATGCTCTGTGTGAGCTTTGTCGGCTGTAAGGGCAGCAATCAGGACAACAACACCGGCAGCAACGAAGTCACTGGCACCGTGGACGTCAGCAACGTCAAGCTCATCAAGGACGGTACCCTCACCGTCGGTATGGAAATCGGCTACCCGCCCTTCGAGGACAAGGCGGAGAACGGCGATCCTATCGGCTACGATGTCGATCTGGTCTACGCGATTGCCGACAAGCTGGGTCTGGAAGTCAACATCGTGGACACCGCTTTTGACGTGATTTTCGCTGGTATCGGCACCAACTATGACTGTGTGGTTTCCGCTGTCACCATCACCGACGAGCGCAGAGAAAACTGCCTCTTCTCCGACCCCTATATCGACAGCTATCAGGCAGTTGTCATCAAGAAGGACAGCGGCATCCAGATTGATTCTCTGAAGGATCTCTCCGGCAAGTCGGTTGCGCTTCAGGACGCGACCACTTCCAAGGCGCTTCTTGAAGATATGATCGAGACCGGCACTGTCAAGGACTGCAAGATGGGTCCCTCCGAGAAGGTTCTCACCGCTTTCACCGCACTCGACAACGGCGAATATGACGTGGTTCTCTGCGACAGCCCTGTGGCTGACACCTATCTGACCAATTATCCCGACAAGTACGAACTGGCATTCCTTGATCATGAGAACGTGGAGCAGTTCGGCGTGGCAATGGCAAAGACTGATGAAGCGCTCCAGAGTGCTGTCAACGAAGCAATGGCACAGCTCAAGGACGAAGGTTTCTTTGAGGAAAATACCGCGAAGTGGTTTGCGTAAGCTTCGCTTTAGGAATCTGAAAGATTTAACTTGATAGCACTTTCTTTTGAAAGCTTGTGTATTTCAGGATTTTTTGATAGA
>CAMJHU010000151.1 GCA_946405565.1 uncultured Clostridia bacterium | reverse complement strand
TCGGGTGTGACTGCCTGCGCCATTGCCTCGGGCGTGTCAATCTCCGGCCACCACGCGGCATTTTCCTCCGGGTCATCGGGACCGTAGCTGAAACGTTCCTCTTCGTTGTAATAGCGGAGCAGCGCTTCCAGCATGGGCTGTTCCAAGGACTGCCATTTTTTTATAAATTGGGAATACGACTGTTTTTGCGCTTCAGAGATAGGCTCGTCTTCTTCACACTGTATTTCCAATGCTACTTGACAGGGCTTGCCGCCGAACATCAGCGTCGTGCTGCCCTGCCAGCCGAACTCGTCATAGGTCAGTTTGTCCCATATCATGTTGCTTGTCTCCTTTTTTTGGAGGACTTGGTGCGGCTTGGTTTGGTAGGGGCGCTGAATGGAATTCGCCCTTTCCCGTTGATTGTCCGGGCTGGTTTCGCCCGGCAGGCTTACGCCTGCCTTGTGGGACGCTGTCCCACTCCCTGCAAGGGCTACTCGCCCTTGACCTCGGCAGGGAGCTCACCCCCTGCACCCCGCGCCGCTTTGCGGCTAATTGGGCTTGATTTTCACTTCTTGGTCGTATTGGCGCCCAGCTCAATCGCGCTGATACCGGTACGCACCAGTTCCTTGATACCGAACGGCTTGAGCAGCGAAATGAAATTTTCGGTGCGGGCGGTGGTATCGGTGAGTTCGAGTGTCAGAGACGTGGCGGTCACGTCGATAATCCGGGCGCGCATAATTTCCGCTAAATCCATGATTTCTGGGCGTGTCTTAGCATTACAGGAGACTTTGATCATTGTGAGTTCACGGGCAATATACGCGCCCTCTTGCAGCACCTTGACTTTAATGGTGGGAATAAGCTTATTGAGCTGCTTTTCCACCTGCTCGATACCGTTCTCGTCGCAGTCCGTGACAATCGTCATGCGGGAAATATCGGGATTTTCCGTCACACCCACCGCGAGGGATTCGATATTGAAGCCGCGCCGGGCAATGAGTCCCGACACCTTGGAGAGAACGCCATAGTGATTCTGTACCAGTACGGTGATAATATATCTCATAACGCAGCGTCCTCCTCTCTAGTCTTCCTGCCGCGACGGAATTTCCGCCGCCACTTTGCACACCAACACATACGGCTGGTCACTGGATATCATGCGGTCAATCGCGCCTTCCACGTCTGCGTCGTCGGAAATCGCCTCGGCGGGAATGTCATAGGACTGCGCCAGTCTGACAAAATCGGGCGAGCCGTCCAGCATAACCCCCGAATACCGTCCGCCGTAGAGCTTATCCTGCAACTCCCGCACCATGCCGAGACGGTTGTTCTCCATAATGACCACTTTGACCGCCACGCCGTGCTGTCTGGCAGTGGCAAGCTCACACATCATCATCTGGAAGGAACCGTCGCCGCATACCGCGAACACCTGCCGGGCGGGCTTGGCAATCTTCGCGCCGATCGCCGCGCCGAGAGAATACCCCATCGTTCCCAGACCGCCGGAGGTCAGGAACCGTCCGCCCCGGAAGTCGAAATTGTTGGCGGACCAGATCTGATTCTCGCCCACATCGGCAACCAGAATCGCCTTGCTGCGCTTGCTCACCATCTCAGAGAGCGTGCGCATGAAGTTGCGCGGGTCCACCTGTCCGGGAATGCTGGCAAAGACCGGCGTATGCGCTGCTTTGCGCTGCTGCAAGTCGCTCACCCAGTCCGTATGACGATGTTCCTCGCACTTTTCGGTGATATTTTTGAGGACGTTCTTGATATCGCCGACAATGGGAATATCTGCTTTCATATTCTTGCCGATTTCGGCGGGGTCGATGTCAATATGAATAATCTTTGCCTTATTGGCAATCTGATCCGGCTTGGACATGGCTCTGTCTCCCACACGGGCACCGCAGAGAATCACCAAGTCGGCATGATGAATCGCGTAATTGGCGGAATAAATGCCGTGTGTACCGAGCATTCCCATATACAGCGGATGTTCGGTGGGCATCATGCCCACGCCCATCAGGGTGGAAACCACCGGAATATCCAGCTTTTCCGCGAATTTCAGCAGTTCCCGCCGCGACTGTGCCGACACCACGCCGCCGCCCGCGCAAATGACCGGATTTTTCGCCTGCGCGATCGCCTCTACGGCACGCTTGATTTGCAGCGTGTGACCGGTGGTACGCGGCTTGTAGCCGATGATGTCCACATGGTCGGGATAGACAAATTCGCCCTTGAATTCGCGTTCCAGCGTATCCTGCGGCAGATCAATCAGGACAGGACCGGGTCTGCCGGTGGAGGCAATGTGGAAGGCTTCTTTGAGAATCGTGGGCAGTTCCTGCGGGTCGGTCGCAAGATAGCTGTGCTTGGTAAAGGGTTCGCAGGCGCCGGTAATGTCCGCTTCCTGGAAAACGTCGCGCCCCAGCAGGTCGGACCGCACCTGTCCCGTGAGCGCTACCATGGGAATGGAATCCATATAGGCAGTCGCCAATCCCGTGATGAGGTTGGTCGCACCGGGTCCCGAAGTGGTACAGCAGACGCCCACCTTGCCCGACGCGCGCGAATAGCCGCTGGCAGCGTGACCGGCATTCTGCTCCTGCCGGACCAGCACATGACGGATACTGCCATCGCAGATCAGCGCGTCATAAAACGGCGCGATAGTCGCGCCCGGGTATCCGAAGATAACAGAAACACCCTCTTTTTTGAGGCATTCCAGAACAATCTGGGCTCCTGTCATACATTTATCAGCTCCTTGGCTTGTTGATGCCAACAAAAATTCCGTACTGTGTGTACATAATTAAGATTATATACAAAACAGTACGGATTTGCAAGACATTTTGGCTATATTAACAATTTGTTATTCTTTCATTCTTTCACGGAAGCCGATGGAAATGACGACAGAAGGATTTCCGCTGCCTGCTCCGGCGTGTCCGCGAGAAATTCGGCGCCCGCTTTTAAAAGTTCTTCCGGGCTGCCGAATCCGTAAGTCACGCCCAGCGCCCGCACACCGGTTTTCACCGCGCCTTCCATGTCATAGAAGCGATCGCCGATCATGAACACGCGGTCCTTCTCCACCGGTTGACCGCCGTGGAACTGTTCCGCGAGTTGACGGCAAACCTCGTTAATCAGTTCGACCTTGTCGCTGCGGCTGCCGTCGAGATGTGCGCCGCAGACGATATCAAAATACGGCGCCAGCCCCGAAAATTCGAGAATCTTCTCCGCCATGACCTGCGGCTTGGTGGTTGCCAGACAGATAACGCAGCCGTTCTCACGGAGCTGCCGTATCGCTCTGTCAATGCCGTCGTACATCTTCACCTGATAGATACCCTCGGCGGAATAGCGGTCACGGTAAATCTTCACCGCTTCCGTCACCTGCTCGCCTTCCAGTCCGAAGAAGTCATGGAAGCTCAGGTAGAGAGACGGTCCCATGATCTTGTCCAATTCCCGGTCGTCCTTCACATAAATGCCGAAATGCGACAGCGCCTCGCGGTAACAGCTTTTGATGCCTTGGGAAGAATCGAAAATCGTTCCGTCCAGATCAAACAGCGCGTATGGCTTGCGATTCATCACCATCTCCCCCGTTTCTTTGCCTTTTCCTGAAACACATCGAGCGAAACCGCCACGCGATGGTGGGTTGCCTCGCCGATCGTGCCGCCCGCGTCGCTGGCGATAATTTCAAAATAGAAATTTCCTTCGCCCCGTTCGAGCAGCGTTGCCGTTGCCTGTACCTCACTGCCTCCCACAGCGGGCGCCACACGAGTCACGTTCATCATCACGCCCACAGTGGTCACGCCTTCCGGCAGATACCGTCCGGCAAGCTGCCGGGCAGCCTGTTCCATGAGCGATACCATCATGCCCACGGCATAGGTTTCGGTTTCACCGCAGCCTAATGTCTTTTCCAGCATATTCTCTGTCACCACACACGATACGGTGCAGGTCTCAGGTTCCAATATCATCCCGCGCTCCCCCTTCCGCAATGTATGGCGCCGCCAGCCGCCGCGCGGCGGCTTCGTCGTGCAGAATTGCCTGTTTCAGTTCTTCCAGCGAGGCAAATCGCCGTTCCTCCCTCAGAAATGAAATCAGGCTCACCCTGACGCGCTGTCCGTACAGATCGCCCGAAAACCCGGCAATCCAGGTCTCGCTCAGCGGCACAGGAGAACCGACCGTCGGCTTGACTCCGATATTCGTTACGGAGCCGTATATCCTGCCTTCCCACTCGGTCATCGAAGCATACACCCCGCGCCGGGGCATCAGAAAGCCCTCCGGGAAAAACTGATTGATGGTGGGCGTTCCCAGCGTCCGACCCAGTTCCCGCCCATGTACCACCTCAAATTCATAACTGAACCGCCGCCCCAGCATATCGCCTGCCTGTTCCACGCAGCCGTCCGCCAAAGCCTGTCGTATGCGGGAGGAAGAGATGACCCTACCATCAACCATCACCGGCGGTACAATATGACAAATGATGCCGTCCCTTTCACAGAGATGGCGCATGGTATCCGCCGTTCCCGCCGCGTTTTTGCCGAAGCGGTAATTCTCCCCACAGGCGATCACCTCCGCACCGAGTGTTCCGCGCAGTACCTCGTGAAAGAAGCGTTGGGGTTCATAGGTCCGCACCGCTTCAAACGGCGGCGCGATCAGATGGACGGTCCCTTGCCGCTCCAGCAGACGGCATTTTTCTTCAAACGTCATCAGACGCGGCGCGGCATTTTTCACAGCGTTGCCGTCGGCGAAGGTAAACACGGTGCGTTCACAACCTTCTCCCTGTGCCGCCTGAATCACCGCCTGATGTCCGAGATGTACGCCGTCAAAACAGCCCAGTGCCACCGCCGTATGGGTTAAATTCGGAATTTCATGATACAGCTTCATTTATGTTGTCCTTTTGATATGTTAAAACCGTTTGGCGACGCGAAGTTCATCCTGCCGCTTCACGCCCAGTCCCAGAAAACGCCTGTCCGAACGGGCATAGACCCGATAGAGCGATTCCTCCGGATAACGGTCGTGGCAAAGACGTTCGGTTTGCCGCACGCCGTCAATGACCGGAGGGAACAGCCGCTCCAGCGCCAGTCCCGCGCCGTTGTTGAACCGCACCGCCTGAGTATCCGCGATATACAGTGCCGGATAGCAATTGAAAATCGTGTCAACTGGCAACAGCTTTTCCACGAGCTGATCCGTGTCTTTATATGCCTGCGCCTGCGACAGCGTCATGCACTGTTCCACCGTGAAGCCGGAGGCTTCGGTACGTCTCAGGGAAGTCAGCACCGCGCCGCAGCCCAGCGCCCGACCCACGTCGTCAATCAGCGTGCGGATATAGGTTCCCTTGGAGCAGGACACCGTGATCACACCTTCGGCGGTTTCCCTGTCGTATCGGTCAAGCGTGAGCGCGTAAACCGTCACATGACGTGCCTCTCTCTCGACTTCTACGCCCTCCCGCGCCAGATCATAGAGTTTCTTGCCGCCCACTGACACGGCGGAGTACATGGGCGGCACCTGCATGATGTCTCCCGTAAAGGAATGCAGCACGTCGCGCAGCGGCTGTTCCGGCACGTCGGCGTGCTGTTCCGACAGCACTTTTCCTGTGATGTCCAGTGTGTCGGTGGTGACGCCCAGACGGAAACCTGCCACATAAGTTTTGTCGTGCGACGGAATCAAATCCAGCGCCCGTGTCGCCGAACCCACCAGAATCGGCAGTACACCCGTTGCCATCGGGTCGAGCGTGCCGGAATGTCCTACCTTTTTGGTGCGCAGCATTCCTCTGACCACAGCGCACACGTCAAACGACGTGAAATCCGTCGGTTTGTCTAGCAATAAAAGCCCGTTCACCGCGCTGTTCTGCCAGCCCATGGTTTTCCTCACCTCTCTCCACTATTCACTATTCATTATT